>JANQOL010000136.1 GCA_028289675.1 Pirellulaceae bacterium | reverse complement strand
AACCAAGTCAGCCACATCGCGTTTGGGCCAATGCATCTGCATCAAATCCAAGCCCCGAACGACATTGGAGATCTCGTTGTAGATCACGCGAGTCTTGGAGTACCCGCTCGCGGAGCTGGTGATCTCAATGGCGATGGTATTGCTGATCTTGCTTTCGTGCGATCACAAGCGGGCTATAGCGAGATATCAATTTACTACGGCGCGGGTGCGGAATCTGCTTCCCAGGCGCAATTCAATCAAAGGCATCTTGCTGCAACAAATCCCTCGGAGACCCTGCGGTTCAACGACACGCAAATTAATCCCTTGGGACTTCAGCTGACCATCGTGACCGCCGACTCGGACGGAGTGTCCGATCTACTTCTCTCTTCGTCCAGTACGCGAGGTACTACGCTCGCGAGTACACCAGCTGGACTGCCAAGTGAAGCTGCATTTGAGCGGGGGCTGCACATCATTGGTGACCATGCTTATGTTCAAGTCGGTAGTCAATTGATGCGCAGCAATGAGACCGGCGACTTTGAGCCGTTCAACATCAGCGCAAATAGCCAAAACCTAAGGGCAGCCGTCGGACCGTGGCTACTTTTTAATAGTTCTAAAGCCTACAACGTGGAATTGGAGCAGCTATTCGACGGCCTGTCTGGGGCATCAGGAATCGAAAACGCGTTAGCCCAAGGCAACCGTATTCTCTATAACGGTTTTCAGGGCCAGTTGTATCGCTGGGATGCAACAACAGAAGCCGCCGAACAAATTGACGGGTCGGGCCGCATCGGCGAATCTGCGTTTTTCGGTGGCGGAAACTACTTTTCTTTTGACGTCGACGGACATGGAAAAGCACTCTATGCCTGGGCAGGAGATGACAATGTTTGGGCTGTCGAAGGCCACTCGCCGAGCATTTCTGATCCAACCGATTTCGCGGTGCTCGATAATGTTCTCTACTTCACCGCAGCCAGCCGACACGAAGACACAGGTCGCGAGCTCTGGAAATACGACGGCTCTAACATTTCCTTGGCAGGTCCGGTTCGCTCCGGTTCCGAAGGCGTCAATCCGAGGAACACCATTGCCTACGGCGGCTCTCTGTATTTCCAAGGTGACCTTGGAGTCGAGGGGAACGAGCTCTACCGATTCACGCCAACGGACGATGGCGGAGAGATCGAGCTGGTCGCCGATCTGAATCCTCTGGACGGCGGTTCATCACGGCCGCGCAACTTCACGATCTCCGGCGAATTCCTCTACTTCGTCGCGGATTTGACCATTGACGATGAAGGACATCACACCGCTCGGCTCATGCGTTTTGACGGAGAAAGAGTCGTTTTGGCATCTGAGGCAAACATGAGCGGTAGCCATGCAGTGGCCGCCACTGACGAATTTTTGTTTTACTCCTTTGTCGATGAACAGAATCTTCAACGTGCGGGTCGTATCGATTTCAATCGAGTTGGAGCCTATGTCATTGACGGCCAAAGCATTTCGCAATCATCCCACGACAGCTTGCGATATGACGGGACAACTGATGAAGTGAGCCTTAGCAGGTTCGAGTTTACAGATGCAGTCGACGAGCCGAACGAGCAGGCTTTGGTTTCTGCGCAAGGAGATATCAACGGCGACGGCCTGACTGACTATACGGTGCTCGTTGAAGGAAATCTGCCGTCGATCATTCAGAACGCAACGATCTCGGGCAATATCGAATATGAGCAAGATAATTTGTTACATATTGAAATTGAAGCGACAGACTCCATTCACCCGGTCACTCTTGCAGCTACAAACCTTGAAGAGTTCCAAAATGAGTTTACGCGTACGGTCGGGCAGTCCGCAATCGCCAGTCGAATTCAGACGGAAGTGCACGATGGCACTTTGCACTTCACCAATAGCTTTGACGAAGATCTAAGCCAGGCGACTGGGAAATTTGAAGTCCGCCAGGCGGATCTGGCCACGGCTCCCATCGCAGCCAACCCTCATTCGTTGCACTTCGATGGGAACGCTTCGGTCGGTGCCGAGTCCATTACTGAAATCAACAATGGCCAGTCGACGACAATCGAAGTCTGGGTCAAGTTAGAAGAACGCGTAACTGGCGAACATTACACGATCATTGCGAACGGCGCGACTAATCAAGGATTCGAGCTCCAAGCTTCCGACAGTTGGTACCTGATGATTGGCCGCTCCGGCAATTCATTCGAGATACTCAGTGGGCCTGAGGTTGTACTCAATAAATGGACCCACATAGCGGCAACAATTAGGTGGGGAGTGGGCGATGCTCCAACATCCGCAACGCTTTTTGTCGACGGAGAGCGTGTGAAGCACTTACCTCAAGGCCAAGTTCCCGACTTCATTCGCCCGGATGGTCACAACTTCATGATCGGGGGTGGTTCGATTACGGGCGCGGCAAATTGGCAAGGCGATATCGATGAGGTCCGAGTGTGGGATGGTATTCGAAGTGACGCAGAGATTCGTGAAAACTATCTGAAATCCGTCTCACCCAGTGAAGAGGACTTAGTCGCGTATTGGAAAATCGATGACGGTCCCCAGGTTGGTACCCCGATAAGAGTCAAGGACTCCGTAGGTGGTGATAATTCTATCTACAACGGTGCAGCACTGGGAACGACTTGGAACACCCGAACATTCCGTGTGGTTGCCAGCTCCGAAGTAGGGGTTGCATCTGGGGTGATCTACGGTACCCAACAAAGCTCCTCACGTACGTTCGTCCTTCCCAACCAGCAGACTCCAAGTGGCCATCAAGTCCAGCAACTCGGCGACCTGAATGGAGACGGCTTTGGTGAGATCGCTATGCGGCTGGATACCGGATACGAAATCTTCCTGGGCTCCGCCACAGGCATCGACTTGACCGACGCGGCGGATCTGACCATTCCGAGTACGACGCTCGAGTCGATCACTGCGGGCGATTTTAACGGAGACGGTCAAGATGACTTGGCAGTAAGTGACTCCAGTTCAGATCGTGTAAGTGTATTCTTCTCGATCGGTGAACAGAGCGGGACTTTGGATCTTTCGACGGCGGACCGTACTCACATCGTTTCTGACTTGAATGCTGGATCTCAAATCGGCGATGTGCACTTGGACTTGGATGGAGACGGTCGCGACGATCAATTGATTGCGACCACAGCGTCTGATCCGATCAACAACTCGTTTGAGAAACAAACGGTATTTCTCCTGGCCGGCGGCAATCACGGTGACCAGCCTGCAATTATCCAAGTCCTGGAGAATATCAGCGTACCTGGTAGTGGTTCTTACGTTGTGGATCGAGGTACGGGGCGGCCAGAGTTCTTTTCAAATGGCGATCAGCCGTTTGAAGTCGATGGTGAGAAGTGGTTCCAGTTTGCGACGCTGGGGGATGGCGCTGAAAGTGACAAGCTTCGACTACTGACCGACAGCGACACAATCACGATGCGGTTGTTCGATGACAAGTTTGCGCCGATCGCCCTGCCAGCTCAGGCCTTGAGCATCCACGGTCTGCCAGCGGGAGTCTACTATATCCGCGTGGAGAACGTGGGTCCGGCCAGGTTCGAAATCGAATTCCAAGCACCGCGACGAGGAGCAGTTGATGCTTCTACGGCAAAACAAGATCGCGACACCCTAAGGGGCGATGGCGGCGGGGACCGCATCTTCGCAGGTGGTGACATCGATCGTGTTTACGGCGGTGCAGACAGCGACCAATTTGTTGCATCCAGTCCTGAAGTGCGTGACATTCAAACGCAGCTTGGCGAAATGGCAACAGAGGACTTCACCTCTGAGTTGCCCAATGTATCTGCTGCTTCTGACCTCGCTGAATTGAACTCTGATTCACAGCTGCTTCGTGCTGTGGCGGATGCCTTGGGAATAGCAGTGACAGAAGGCGTCAACGGACCGATTCCCGCCCGCGAAATTTCTGCACTTGACCTGCAATCTATTTCTCAGCTTGATCTTTCAGGTGCTGAAATCGTCAGTTGGCAGCCGCTATCGCTACTTTCGAGTCTCCGCGTGTTACATGCTCGAAATGCCTCGGCGCAGGAAAATAGCTTTGCATTCCTGAGCGACTTACCTCATCTCGAGAGTCTAGACCTGAGGGGATCCACGGCGGCCGTTACAAGATTCAATACCAACCCACTACGTATTCCCAAGTTGCGATTTCTAGCGATGCCCCATGGGGTGCCTGGCGTGACGATTCCCGAAAACCTGGCTATCGAGTCGGGGCAAACTCTCGATTTCGACCTCAACGGAAACAGTTTCCAAATCGTGGATCCAGAAGGCAATGTTCTCGACACATGTACTGCTTGCACCGAGTATGAATTCGCACTGGTGGAGGAAGGGATTTACTTCTTGGAACAGCTGGGATTGGGTGTGCGGCCCAATACTCCGGTGGCTGTGATTATCGTGCGGAACGTGGCTCCAGTCATTTCGGGACTAGCGTCAAGCTTCTCGAAAAATGAGGACGGTTTTATCTTGGCTAGCGAAATTCTGGCTGGCACGAGCATTACCGACGGAAGTGACGTTCACACGCAAGTCGCTCTAATCACGCCGCTGGGAACGCACGTTGACCTGACCGTTGGTTCTTTAAAGCTGCGTGATGACGTGATTGACGTTCCGAGTCGCGTTCTTGATGGGGCCGCGGATGTAACATTCGCTGCCTGGTACCGTACCGAAAAATTCGGCAGAGCATTCATCAGTGGATTGAACAGCGGCAACGACAACGAGTTCTTGGTGTATCTCAACGAAAGCGACACGCTACGTGTTTACACCGGAGCCAATTCAGGCGCGTTCGTCGAGTTCAAAGGATTGGACGAATTGACGGATGGCGAGTGGCATCACTTGGCAGTCGTTCGCAACGCGACGTTGGAACGGATTGACCTTTATCTGGATGGTCAACTGCGAGGCAGCCAGGCGGCGACTCTAACTGAGCTCGAATTGGACGAAGGGCGCTTGCGTATCGGGCAAGAGCAAGACACTGGTGGTTCGGTGAATTCGAATCAGGCCTTCGAAGGCGACTTGGATGAAATCGCTATTTGGCGACGAGCTCTTTCGACAGAGCAGATTCAAAACTTGGTCGCCAATGGTATCCCCTCGATGGATGCGGATTTGGTCGCTCACTATACACTCAACGGCAACGATGGAGCGATTGCACGAGATCGTTCGACAGCGGAGAACGATGGCCTGATTCTATCAATGGATGCAACCCCGATTCAGTTCAGTGGCATCTCGGCTGTCAGCAGCCAGTACGAATTCGACGATGATGGAACTTATACCATCGAGGTCTCTGCGGTTGACGTCGGAGGCCTCGTCACCAAAGCACTGTCGCGACTTGAGGTGGCAAACTTGGCTCCGAGGGCCACGATTGCGGCCGGTTCAACAACGCTGACCGCCGGTGAGAGTCTGGTTCTCGATGGATCTGTATCCACCGATCCAGGAACTGCGGATACGGGACGCTTATCTTACAGATGGACGATGAAGCGAGACGGTACAGAACTTGTTCTTGGCGATGAACCCGTGTTGACGTTCCATGCTGACGAGGTGGGTTCCTATCCGATTCAACTGACGGTCGTCGATCCGCAAGGTGCCACGGATACCCGGGAAGTCGTTTTCGACGTGGTGGCTCAAGTGCAGTTTGGTATCGAGAACGCGACTGAGAATCCGACGACATCGATGGTGCGTTCCTTCGAAGCAGATCATGGAGATGACTTAGTCCTGGACGCCACCGACTCGACCGCCGCGCCCGCAGGTAGCACCCGAACCTATCAATGGCGGATCGCAACTCGCCCGGGCCAGACTGGCCCCGCCGATCCCATCACGATTGAAACGCAAAACCCAACCTTCCAATACGAAGCCGATGACGTTGGACTGTTCGGCGTCTCGCTTGTGATCGTCGATCGGATTGGTGGCAAGGAATATGTCAGCCAGTCCAATTTGCAGCACAGTTTCTGGGTGAAGAACGTTGTGCCTGTCGTTGAACTTGGAGACAATCGTGAAGTCGCCGAAGGCGCGGTTCTCGAGATCACTCCGACAGTCGTCGATCCTGGTGCGAATCAAACGCACTCGATCGATTGGACGTTGCCCTCAGGCGTTCGATTATTGAACAACAGTGCTCCGTACCAATTCGTCTTCCCGAACGACGGCACTTGGATCCTGCGAGCTCGGGTCACGGATTCATTCGGCGTTTCCAGCAACTCCGATGGAACGGTCGAGAGAATTGCTATTACGGTTACAAACGTCGCACCGGACGTTGTCACGATCGAGCCAGTTGGGAATGCCGACGAAGGCACACGGGTGAGTTTCACAGGTCGGTTCATGGATCCCGCGAACCGCGTGGGAGGCCATGATGGATCCTTTGATGCCAGCGGAGCGCCGATCTTCCAAGTAACATGGGACTTTGGCGATGGTACGGTCGTCGAAGATCAAGTCTTGGCGACGGAGGTCGCAGGGAGTCTCGACACCTATGTGAGTTCGGTGGACCATCGTTACTCGGACAACGGTGTCTACAACGTAAGATTCACCATCACCGACTCTGGCGGAGCTGCCGCGATCGGTGAGCGGCAGATCATCGTGAACAATCGGGCGCCCGAGTTGAGTGACTTGACAGGTCCCGATGAAGTTGACGAGGACTCCTTCGTCCAATTCGAAGGCGCGTTCACCGACGTAGACGGTATTCTTGACTTAGCTGGCCAAGACGGAGAACTGGTAACTGCGACAATCGACTTCGGCGATGGACGCGTACGGGAACTGGAACTCACTTCGACCACCTTAGATGGTGTTCGTAGCTATTCCTTTGTTACTTCTCACACCTATCGACGCGGCGGCGAGTATTCCGTCCTGCTACGTGTTTCCGATGATGACGGAGGCGTGTTAGAAACCACGCGTTCCATAACCGTTCTTGAGAAAAATGACCCACCGCAAGCCCGAGTGGACCGAGTCTCGGTTGTCGAGGGAAGTACGAACATCACCATCGACGTATTGGCGAATGACTCTTTTGCTCCGGACGTTGGCGAGCAGTTGACTCTGGTTAGCGCTACGGTTGGAATCCATGGCGGAAGGACGGAAGTCGATGTTGATAGTGGTTCAGTGACCTACATTCCTGCACAGGGATTCATAGGTACTGATCGACTTACTTATGTTCTGGCCGATGACAAAGGCGCTACAGCCACCGGCGATGTGCTTGTTTCGATTCTTCCGCAGGACCCATCCCGGCTGCAGTTTGATATGGAAGTCGAGGCAGTGAATGACTTGCAAGTCATTTTCCTCGGCAATCTGGTGGAACTTCGCGATGCAACCAACGGACGACTACTTCGTTCGCAGAATAGCGGGCCACTTCAAAGCCTTGAAATCTTGGGGCTCAGCCAAGAAGCCAGCAATGTCGAACTCGTCTTCGACAGCACCGAGGCGTTTTCGATTGCCAACGGTATTGCGATCCACTTTGGTTCGAGCCAACAAGACTCTGTGTCGATCCGCGGCAACACCCCCGCGCGATTCGAGTTGGGTGCAGTCAATTCGGGCGTGCGGCAAGCTTCTCTTTCGAACGGACAGCATACGCTGCAATTCGAATTGAGAAACGTTGAAGAAGTTCGTACCACCTATCCGCTTGTTGAATTGACTGGGGACGCTTTGAATGTGGGGACTGCGTCGCTCCGACTGGATGAGCAATTGCACCTCAGCAGTTTCGAGTCCGTGACGCTTGGGACTCAGGCGGAATCAGGCGAACTGCATGTCCCCGCAGGAATTCAGATTGAAGCTGGAGCCACCATCTCTGGTCCAGGCCTAGTCGTAGGGCCCATCATCAACCGTGGAACCATTCAAGGGGCAACAGATCCTGACCAATGGCTTGAGCTGCGAGGCCCGGTAACCGGCGATGGAAGTTTCAGTGGAAACGTTCGCATTGCATCGCAGTTCAGCCCAGGCAATAGTCCTGCGACAGTTGCCGTGGACGGTAATTTGGAGCTTGGCCAAGAATCTGAACTAGTGCTCGAAGTCCTCGAGCAGAACGGCGAGAGAAGATACGATCAACTTATTGTGTCTGGTACTTTCCAAGCCTCTGGACGCCTAATTATTGACAATGAACTTTCGGTTGGCGAAACCGACAACAGCAACTCGCTCCGAGTCTTGGAACGCATCCCACTTGTATCCGCCGGTTCGATAGAAGGAACACTATCCGACATCTCGGGCATTGAGCGGACCTACGCAAACGGAACGCTGCAACTGGATATCTTCCAATCGAAGAATCGAATCGAGTTGGTTGTCATGCCGACGAGTTGGAACAACCTCAACGAATCTGCAGACGTCAATGGAGATGGGTTTGTGTCACCTTTAGACGCGTTGCTAGTGATTAACGCGCTTAACGAAGGTACCGAACTTCAAGGAAGGCCTCAGGTAGCGGAGGCTGGACACTTCACATTCTATGACACCAACGCTGATGGTTACCTATCCCCCATCGATGCCTTGCTCGTCATCAATGAATTGAATTCACCCTCCGGCGAAGGAGAACCTGCTTCAGAGAGTTCGCGGTCGATCACTGAGTTTTTCAGCACCAACTTCCCTCTAACGAACTGGTATTTCGACACGTACACTGATGCTAGCCTGCCCCCTTTCAAGCGAAGAAAGTAATCGTAAGCGAACGGTGAAGTGCGTCTAGATTTTCGCATTCTTGGCTCGTTCTGCTTTGCGTGTTTGTGCGATCATCCATTGGTGGCTGGGGTTTTGTGC
>JANQOL010000049.1 GCA_028289675.1 Pirellulaceae bacterium | reverse complement strand
TTACCGCCAACTGGCGCAAAAGACTGTGCAAACCGAGGCCTTGTCGCCCGATGACATAGTGGCGGAGATTGCCGACTGGGTAAAGCAGCCGGTTAAGTGAAAATCTGCGTATTGACTGATGGATCGATCAGCGAAGTGCATGGATGCAGAGCGGGTAGGACGTGGCGGCGGTGATGCCGCCACTGGAGCTCTGAGCATCTTCAAGGACACACGGTGCTGCTACGATTCATAGATCTAGCGCTGCCGCTGCGGGTTGCGATTGTGTTGGCAATTGCTGTCCTGGCAGCTCGGTGGATTAACTGGGCCATCTATTCGTGGGCGTTCTACCGGCGTAACCTGGGCCCCTGGGTTCCGACACCATCTGGAGCGCCACGAACGTGGCTCGACCATTGCCCGGTGTTGGGCTGGTATCGTTTGCGCGGCGAATCGTCGACCCACGGTAAGGGTTATTGGATTCGGCCCCTGTTGATCGAAGGCTTGTTTCCGCTTCTGATCGCGGGCTACTACGTCTTCTATGTTTCCGGCGGTAGCTTACCAGCGGGAATGGCCATGCGCGTTGCCGCGCCGGGAGTCCAGTCGGCTTTGCATTGGCAGTTCCTCGCACACCTGGTTCTGTTTGTGCTGATGACGATTGCCACGTTCATTGACTTTGATGAGCAATCGATACCAGATTACGTGACCATCCCAGGTACGGTGATCGGTTTGCTGGGGGCCGCGCTAGCTCCGGCATGGTTGCCTTTTCATCCGTCCGCTGGAGGATTGGTCGAGTTGCATTCGGGAGTCCCTGACGGATGGTGGCTGGAGTTAAATCAGCGGCTCGGACTGTGGCTTGGCTGCGCCATCGCACTGGTATGGGGATTCGCGTTGCTGGACCGACGCTGGATCGGGCGTCATGGGTTTCTGCGCGGTGTTCAGTTTTTCTTCGCGCGGATGTTCCGGAATCGACGGTTGTGGGGCACCGTTCTAGCCGTCACAGGACTGATGTTGTTAGGTGTTTGCCTGGGGTGGACATTCCTGAATCCTGGGCGATGGACCTATTTGTTAAGTAGCTTGTTCGGGTTGGCGTTTGCCGGCGGTGTGACTTGGGGAGTGCGTCTGTCGGCATCCGCTGGACTGGGAGTCGAGGCTCTGGGGTTTGGAGATGTGACACTCATGGCCATGATCGGGTGTTACCTAGGCTGGCAGCCCAGCCTGCTGGTGTTCTTCATCGCACCCATGGTCGCCATACTGTTTGTTCTGATCCGATGGATTGTTACCGGGGACGCGGCCACTCCATACGGTCCCTATTTGTGCGCCGCGGCCGTGTTGGTGCTGGTGTTTTGGAACGCACTGTGGACCGATTGGGTCGCTGTCGTCTTTGAATTGGGCGCCGTGATCTTGATGATCGTGGTCGCCTGTGTGGCGTTGATGGGAGCAATGTTGTGGATCTGGCGATTGATCAAAGAAGTCACGGGCCTCGCTGGTCACTAGCGGCTGGGCTACCCGGATTGGGCTTGCCCGCAGTGACCCATCTGGCCCGAGGCCGCGCCACGTTGGCCGCTCGGCGCAACGGCCGCATTGTCATTGATGGCGCCCGGCTGGTGGCCGTTCATGGTCGTTGGTGGCCGCATTGGAGTAGCCTGCTGGACGTCTGGTTCGACATTCGGCGCCGTCCGCTGCGCAGCGATCGCTGTGAACTGTATTACCACCAGCCTTGGGGTGCGCCTAATTTCTTGGCTCTGTCGTACGTTCGATCGGGGCCCGGCACATCGCTGAGCACGTTCTATGCGGCGACTTTAGTGCTGGATGAAATCGCTCGATGGAAACGCGCGCATGCCATCGTCGCGCACATCACCAACCCGCGAATTTCTGATCGACTATTGGAGCGCTGGGGCTGGCAGGCCCACTGCTTATCTTGGCCGGGCCGTCACTTTATCAAACGGTTTTATGGAGAATACCCGGAGATATCCCGCCACTGGCGGAGCCGCTTAACGCTGGTCGACATCGACAACACCGGCGGACCATCAGGGGTTGTTGGCCAGTCAGCGAAGAGTCCGCAACAAATGCAGACTGCACTGACTCAATAAACCAACCCATCTCCTCGCCATACACCGGCGATAGAAAATGCTCTACGATATGGCCCGGCGGGTTGATTGGACGTCGCGCGCGGTCATTGGGATTCGCGGGCGTTATTTTTCGCCTGTGCCAGTCCCTGGCATGGAGGACCCCTGGCGTGGAGGAGTGGTACGCTGGAACATCTTGAAGAGCAACTGCGTTTGGACGCGTCGGCTAGTCGCACAGCCAATTGGAAACGCTGGGGTCCGTATTTGTCGGAACGGCAATGGGGCACCGTCCGCGAAGACTATTCGGAGAACCAGGACGCGTGGGCCTATTTTCCCCACGATCACGCCCGCAGCCGAGCCTACCGTTGGGGCGAAGATGGATTGCTGGGAATCTGCGATCGGCAATGCAGGTTGTGCTTTGGTTTCGCTTTCTGGAACACGCGGGACCCGATCCTCAAGGAGCGTTTGTTTGGGCTGACCGGTCCCGAAGGCAACCATGGAGAAGACGTCAAGGAGTGTTACTACTATCTCGATAGCACGCCCACTCACTCCTACATGCGGGCCCTCTACAAATATCCTCAGGCGGAGTTCCCATACCGCCAACTGGTCGAAGAAAATCGTCACCGAGATCGTCTGCAAGCAGAATTTGAGTTAATCGATAGCGGGGTGTTCGCTGACGAGGCCTACTTCGATTGTCAGATCGAGTACGCCAAGGGGGCTCCGAACGATGTCTTGGCCCGATTGACCGTCACCAACCGCGGGCAACATCCGGCGCCGCTGCATATCTTGCCGCAATGGTGGTACCGCAATACATGGACTTGGAACTGCACGCACGAGGGCTGCACGCCCAAGCCCAGTTTGCGGCTGCAAGACGGACGCTTGGAAGGCCGGCACATTTCGTTGGGACACTGGTTGATGGCTAGCGACGCGTCGCCTGATTTTGCAGTCGATCCTGACGCCAGTCGCTATCTGTTTACGGACAACGAAACGAATACCAATCTCCATCCGGATGTGCCTTCGACGAGCGGGTATTTCAAAGACGCTTTCCACCGCTACGTAGTCGACGGCGACCAGGATTGCGTCAACGCCAAGCACGTGGGCACCAAGGTCGCGTCGCACCATCAATACCAATTGCCACCGGGAGAACAGGTTGTTCTGAGAGCTCGCATGTGCGCAGCGGATGAAGCACCCGGAGAGTGGTTTGGAGATGCCTTTGATGACGTCTTTGCCCAGCGGCAGGAAGAGGCGGATCGCTACTACGCCGCCAAGGTTCCGGCAACGCTAGATAGCGACGCGCAGCAAGTTTCGCGGCAAGCCTACGCGGGGCTGTTGTGGACCAAGCAATTCTACCACTACGTCGTAGACGCTTGGTTGGAGGGCGATAGCAACTACGTTGTCAAGACGGACCAGCGCAAGTACGGCCGCAACCATGACTGGCAGCACTTGTTCAATCGTGACGTCATTAGCATGCCGGATAAGTGGGAGTATCCCTGGTATGCCGCTTGGGATCTGGCGTTTCACATGCTGCCGATGGCGCACATCGATGCCGACTTTGCCAAGAGTCAGCTCATTCTGTTTCTGCGCGAGTGGTACATGCACCCCAATGGCGCGCTACCGGCCTACGAGTGGGCGCTCAGCGACGTCAATCCACCGGTCCATGCCTGGGCCTGTTGGAATGTCTATCAAATGGGGCAACAAGCTGGTCAACCGGATCGCAGTTTTCTCGAACGTACGTTTCAGAAACTGCTGATGAATTTCACGTGGTGGGTCAATCGCAAGGACCCGGAAGGCAACCACATTTTTAGTGGTGGATTTTTGGGCCTGGACAACATTGGCGTGTTTGATCGTAGTAAGCCCTTGCCCACCGGAGGATATTTGAATCAGGCGGATGCAACCGCTTGGATGGCATTCTACTGTGGCATCATGTTGCAAATGTCGCTGGAGTTAGCTCAGGAAAGTGTAGCCTACGCTGACATGGCCAGTAAATTCCTCGAACACTACATGGCCATCGGAGACGCCACCAACAGGTTGCACGATACGGGACTGTGGGATGAGGAAGACGGGTTCTACTACGATCACCTGCTGAACAATGGCCAGTCGATACCACTGCGCGTCCGATCGTTGGTGGGGCTGATTCCCATGTGCACTCCAGTCGTGCTCGAAGAAGAAAAAATCGATCGAGTGCCAGGGTTCAAGAAACGCACCGATTGGTTCCTGGCCAATCGTAGCGATCTGGCACAGCATATGAACTATCTGACGCGAACCTGCGGTAGCGATCAAGATTTTGGTCTGCGGTTGCTGGCGCTGCCCAATACGGAACGGCTCAAGCGCCTGCTGCAAACGATGCTCAATGAGCAAGAGTTTCTGTCGCCCTTCGGGATTCGTTCCCTATCTGCCAAACACGGCGATCAACCGTACGTCTTCGAATGCAATGGAGCTCGCGAAGAAGTGCGTTATGTGCCAGGCGAAAGCGATACACACATGTTCGGCGGCAATAGCAATTGGCGAGGACCGATTTGGTTTCCGATCAACTATCTTCTCGTTGAATCACTGCGCATTTACCATCGCTTTTATGGTGACGACTTGCTTGTGGAATGCCCCACCGGATCGGCCCAGTTTCATACATTGGCTGAGGCCGCGGACGAGATCGAACGGCGACTGGTGCGTATCTTCTTAGCCGACGATAGTGGCCATCGCGCCTGTCACGGTTCCGACGACAGGTACGCCAGCAACCCGCATTGGAAAGACTTGGCGTTGTTTTACGAGTACTTTCACGGCGATTCCGGTCAAGGACTCGGGGCCAGCCACCAAACAGGCTGGACCGCGCTGGTGGCCACCATGTTGCAGCACCAGGCCCAGCCGAATGCCACGACGTAAGCGTAGCCGCGATCCGGCTGTACTACGATTCGGTTGCACTACGATCCGGCGAGGCCGCCGGATTTACGACCGATGAACTGGTAGAAAGGCGTTCGGATCAATGGAATGTACGGAACCTTGGAGCGCGACTCGTGACACAGTTCTGTATCGAAATGCGATCGCAAGAAGGGCAGATGATCCGGCGAGGGGAACACATTGTCGCTGGCGAACCAGGTGGGCCAAAAAGTCCGTGTGAACCAGCCGTGCCGTGTCGATCCTTCGGCCGCGTGCTTGCGCGATACGTAGAAGTCGACCACTCCGATGATCCCTCCGGGTTTCAGCATCCGTAGCGCGTTTTCGATGGCAGCAAACCAGTCCGGGATCATCGTCAATGAATACGAGAACGTGACGACGTCGGCGGCTCCCTCTGTGGGCTGCCACCTGGTCGCGTCAGCTTCGACGGCGTGCACATGTTGCCAGCCATGTTTTTCAAAACGCTCCTCCGCGACCGACAGCAGGGACGAAGCCAAATCCACGACATAGGCGCTGGCCAAACGTGGAACGTCCTGATGAATGAACTCTAAATTCGATCCAGTACCGCCACCAAGATCGACCCAAACTCCTCCATCGGGAATCTCGATGCGTTGGAACAATTCTTCACGTCCGTGCAACAGTCGTCTACGGAAATCATCGTAGGCGGTGGCCTGTCCCGAGTAAAAGCTCTCCATCCGCTCGGCGTGGTCTTTACCGCGGACAGGACGTAGCGCCAGGTGGTAGAGAATTTTGAGATCAGACAACAATGACATGGGCTGCGTAATCTTCGGTGGAGGCGGACACTCGATCAGCTTGATACACCCTTATTGCGCGTCCGAGTGATCAAGCGGCCAAATCGGCAATGTAAAAGCTTCCGTACGTGTGAACGCGGTCCAACTCGTGCAACTTGGCTGCCTGCTCTTCATGGTAAGTCAGTAACTCGGGTAACGCGACGTGCTTACCGTGATGAGTGACATGCACTCGGTCGATGAAGTCAGTTCTCAAGCCGCCGCTGCGCCACAGGATGCGAGCTCCTTCCGTGGCGCGATTCAAAATTGCTTGCCACTCCAACTCCAACATTGGAAACAAGTGCTCGGACAGCCAGTCCATATGATCCAGTAAGATGAAACGCGAGATGCGGTGTTCCGACTTTTCGAGAAAGCCCTGCACGCTGTCGGTATGCACAGACACATTCGTCAACTGGTTCGTTTTCAGCCGTTGAAAGTTCTCCGGCTTCAGGTACTCGGGACAGCAATGCTGCGTGTAACTGCCAGTAATGTAAACTCGCCAGAAGTAATTTTCGTGAATAGGCAGTTTGGCAAATACGGCTTCCATGGAATCTTGGATGAAACTCAAAATGCCGCCGGGGTATTGTTTGTCGATCTGCATGCGCTGCGCCTTGGGAACTCCCAGCATCGACAAGGTTGAATCTCGATTGAGTGCGAACTTCATGGTTCGACTCCAGAATCGATCACGAATTCTGCCGAATACTTCGTGCTGTTCCTCGACCGTCTGGCATTCTAGTAGTTCGTTGACTTCGCTACGCAGCTTGGCCACGCGATCGATGTAGAAGCGAATTCCGCGCGCGAAAGTGCCCGAAGTACCGCGATAGTAGAACGTGCGTTTCCGATTGTCGAAAAACCGCAGGAACTTGTCCCAGTAGTTTTGTGCCCAGGTACTCAGCTCCGAGCGCAAGGTTTGCTGATAAACGTCCGCAGCCCGCGGGTGGTGGCCGTGGCCGAAGAACTGGAAAAAGTCCTCGAACTCCAACTTGCGAATGCCCGCCATCTTCAACTCGAGCAATGCGTTTTGGCGCGGGTTCATGTCGACCGCATGGACGTGGGCCGGTCCGGCCAGAGCATAGTCCAAGGCATTGCAGCCCGCCGAAGTAATCACCAGCACTCGGTCATCGGCCGTCAGTTGCAGAGCCTGGTGGTCCAGCCGCGGGTCCTCCCAGCACGTGTTGTAGACCAGGTTATTGCCGTGAACAAACTTGAAAACTCGTCCACTAATCCAGTTACTCAGTGACATGCAGCGGGCTCGCAATGGGTGCCAGAAGCGGATTTACCAGCGGGCTCGAAACCGGAGAGAATCGAGAGAAGACCGCATGGTACCGGCAAACTTGCGGTTCCGCGAGGGTGCCCAAACGGCCACCAGGCGAGTTGCCAAGGCTATGACGAGTCACCCGGGTAGATGGCCTGGGTGATCAACGATGATGGTTGCTCACAGGGGCGGCTAGGTCTGAGGCACGCGCTTGGCCACTTTCGCGCATGACGTGACATGGTGCACGCGTTGCAATCGGCTTCGCTGTTTCGTAAACGCAACCATCGGTCGTCCGTCGAGCGTATGCTAGCCGCACAACTCTGGAATCACTTGCCCATCGTCGGTGGCCTCGGTGGGACTTCCGAAACTGGTCTGATACTCCTGGTCCGGTGCGATTCCAATTTGGTGCAAGAGAGTGGC
>JANQOL010000325.1 GCA_028289675.1 Pirellulaceae bacterium | reverse complement strand
TCACTTTCATTGGCAGGATCGATGTTGGAATCTTCATTCTACCCCTCCCCATGCCAGGTACCACTCCGCTTGCGATCGATCGCACAGAACATGCCCAGACACTTTCACGACCCGTTGCGAGACCGCTCGCTAGGCTTATCATTAACCTGCGGTGCCGTTACCGTCACGTGACTCCCCTCAGCCCGATGCCGCGAGCGAATTTCATGAGCCAAAACAGCCCTCAAAAGTGGTTCAACCTGGAAGAACAGTTTTACAAAGGGGTCGACCAGCAATTGCTGCACCGCATGCGGGAAGAAATGGACGTGGCCGAGTCCGCCGAAGCCATTATGCGGGTGGCTGGTATCCAGGATGCCGACGTCGCGAAGGCCATGGCGGAAATGAAGATCACGGTGGACACGCTAGCCGCATTCCGCTTGGCTCCCGTGGTCGCGGTGGCCTGGGCCGATGATCGGGTGGAGGACAGCGAGCGGCAAGTCGTGCTGCAGGCAGCCAAGGAATCGGGCATCGCCGAGGATGACGCCGCTATGGAGGTCCTCAAGTCTTGGACGACGCATCGACCAGGCGACGAGTTGCTGGACGCGTGGTGCGAGTACGTGGCCGCACTCAAACAATCGTTGAGCGAACCCCACCGGGCAGCCCTCAAGCAAGAGGTGTTGAAGTTGGTTCAAGCGGTGGCCCAGGCTGCCGGAGGAATCCTTGGATTCGGCAGTGTCAGCCCGAACGAAAAGAAAACGATGGAACGTATCGAACAGGCTTTGGGTTAGTACAACCCGTACAGGCCTATCGGGGCTACTGTCAACGAGTTCGCAACTCAACGCGTTTGCGACTCAACGGGGCATGCTGCTACCCCTGATCTGACGGACTCTAATGCGATCGATCTGCCCGTCTGAGCCGGACCACCGCGGCTGGTTCTAATGCACAGTTGCTGATTCAGTTTCGCCAACCGGAACATCTGGACCTGCAACCCGTCTTCTTGCCACTCGGACCACGGACTTGGCCGCCTGGCGCTTCCGGCCGTGCTAGGCTTCAGCGATAGCGCACGGACCCAACCCATCAAGATGAGTGCGGACGCGTTGACACACGTGACCTTCAACTCGCCGTTGACGAAGGTCGCCTCTTGGCAAGCAGGCCGAGTTAAGGACGCTTCGGGATGCAAGCGGAACACGGACAGTTCGACACACCAGCAGCAGGGCAGCGCTCCGCGCGTACGGCCCACCTGATGTGCGTATGTCTTTGCTTGCTGGGCGCAATGGCGAGCGGATGCTCGCGTCTGCGGCTGCCCGCCATCGACCCCAACGGATCGCGCATCTTCTTGCCCCTCCCCAATACCACGAGTTTGGATTTGCCCCGGTTGCACGATCGCCCGGGCCAACACGGATTCATCCCTACGCCCGCGTTCGCCACCCCGGCCACACCACCGCCTTGTGTAGATGGTGATTTCTGCAATTTGCTCCGCGGCAAACACCATCTGTTCAGCCGGCTCCAAGAACGCTTCGATGCACCTGGTGACTTGGGAGAGATCCAGCTCACGCCGCTGAGAGTTTTGGCTCCCGTCGGTGGTGAAGTGGTCCTATTGGCAGGCATCTGCGGTCCCGATGGGTATTTGGTCAAACGAGAACCGCTGGAGTGGATGCTGTCGCCGGACAGCGTCGGGACCTTCATCGAAGTCGGCGATGACCGTCCTGGAGGACTGGCTGGCTTGCTGAGTCACAAAGGTCCACCGGTGGAAAAACTGGACGTCGATTTCGCTCGCGGCCGCACCAGCAACCGAGCTCAATTGATCACACGCGGTTCTCCCAATTGCGACGACGATATCCCGCTTCGGGAAGGACAAACTTGGCTCAGCATCTCTTCGCCCAGCGAGGGTGTCAGCCGGGTCACCGTGCTCGCACCCGACAGTCAAATTTGGGATCGGCGTCGGCAGACCGCAACGATTTACTGGGTGGATGGCCAAGCCCAATTCCCAGCGCCACGCATCGCGCAGACGGGTGAACCAGTTGAACTGGTAACTCGGGTCACCAAAGCAGAAAACCTGGTGCCAGCAGAGGGCTGGGATGTCGTGTACACGATCTTGGACCCTTCCATTGCGACCTTTGT
>JANQOL010000017.1 GCA_028289675.1 Pirellulaceae bacterium | reverse complement strand
CGAAGGTTGGGAAGACTGGCGGCCAGCCAAGGAAGTTTATCCAACGCTGACGTCCAACCGGGGAATGGCCAGCGGCACAATCCCCGGCGCTACGCCCGCTGGGTTTCAATACCTGCAACCGCATCGCGGCGCGCTGATTCTGACCTTCGGAATCTTGGGATTGATGACATGCCCCCTGTTCGGAGTCGCCGCCTGGGTGATGGGGCGTGCCGACCTGGCAGCCATGCGCGAAGGACAGATGGACCCTTCCGGCGAGAGCACAACGCAGGCCGGCCACGTTTGTGGTATCATCGCCACCTTGATGTTGGCCAGCCTGTTCCTGTTGTACCTGCTGTACGCCGTGATCGTTGGCGTAGTCATCGTGTTGGGCAACGCTTGACCCGCGCGCGTTCGGATTCAGGTGTGGTATCATCAGCAATTGGTCGATCGTTCGTCTAGTTTTGTTGCAACAGGGGATCTGACTCTCCATGTCCATTGAATTCCGTTGCACAAATTGCAGTCGCTTGTTGCGCGTGGCGGACGAGCATGCTGGGATGCCAGCACAGTGTCCCAAGTGCAACACAGAACTGACGGTTCCGCCGCAGACGCAACTTTCTGATGTTGTTCCGCGCGAGTCGGATGCTTCGGCAACGCCGATGAGTCAGGCGCCGCCCGATCGCACGTCGGCAACTCCGTCGACAAGCCCTGCGGATTCCGGACGACCTTGGTACGTCCACTTGCCGTCGGGACAGCGAGCCGGCCCGTTGCAACGAGCAGAGCTTGATCAGTGGATTGCCGATGGCCGTTTGAATCGCGAATGCCAGGTGCTGGAAGAAGGCTGGGAACAGTGGAAGTGGGCTGACGAGGTGTTTCCTGGTATCGGCAACGCCGGCGGCGGTCAAACTCCCGTCAGCAACAACCCGTATGCTTCGCCCCAGTCGGCATCTGGCCAGACCGGTACGATGAATGCATACCTCAAGCCGCACCGAGGCGGTTTGATTCTCACGTTCGGGATTCTCTCCCTGCTGAGTTGCATGTTCAGCCTGTTGTGCAGTGTGTTCGGTTTTGTCGGGTTTGGCTTTTCGATCTCGGCTTGGATAATGGCCAATGCGGACCTGCGCGAGATTCGCGGAGGAACGATGGACCCGTCCGGCGAGGGCCAGACCTCCGTCGGCAGGATACTGAGCATCATTCATATCGTGCTCAGCGTCGTGCTGTTCTTGATTGGCATTGTGTTCTTGGTGGTGGTCATCGCGTTGGAAGAAATGTAAGGGCTGCACTTGCAGCTTGCGAATCCATGGCCGATTCCACATTGCAACCCGCCAGCGACACTTACGTAAACGTCGAGGTCGTTCCGCCACCGAACGTGGCTCTCGAACGCCTGACTTACCATCGGGTGTTGCTCGCGCTAAGCCTGACGACCATCGCCGTTGCCGCGTTCATGAAGGTGACCGATCCCCAGCACGTTGCGATTGCCGGATTCCAATTGCCTCCCTCATGCGGATTCCAAAGCCTGTTCAACCTTGATTGTCCTGGCTGCGGTCTGACGCGTTGTTTCATCTCTGCCGCGCATGGCGAACTAGGCCAAGCCTGGGCATTTCACCCAGCCGGCTTGATGCTGTTCGCGTTGATCGTGGCGCAAATTCCTTTCCGCGCTGTACAGATCTGGCGGTTGTCGAGCGGTCGGGATGAACTGCGGATTCGTTGGCTGCACTACCTCCCCTGGCTGCTACTGGTTGCAATGATCGCGCAGTGGTTGTGGCGCATCAGCCAGGTGGCCGCCTAGGCGGTTGTGCGTCCCGGACGCCGGGTCTAACATCCGTCATGGAGTTGCATCCGCCCGAGATTCGCCAGACCGGGCGACGGGCGCGACGACCTTCAATTGCGAATACTGTCACACGCAAGGATCGCCATGAGACATCTGATCTGCGTCACCGTTCTGCTCGCCGCGTTGATCCAATCCGCGCCGGCGGCTGAGAAGCCCAACTTCATTCTGATGGTGACCGACGACCAACGGGCGGACTGCTTGAGTTGCGCTGGGCATTCGCATTTGAAGACGCCCAACATCGATCGCCTGGCGACCGCGGGAGTCAAGTTTGACAATGCTTTCGTCACCACCGCGATTTGTTGCGTGTCGCGCGCCAGCATCATGACCGGGTTGTATGCCCGCAAGCACAAGGTGCCCGACTTTGGCACCCCGTTGCCGCCGGAAGTGCTTGCCAATTCGTTTCCGGCCTTGTTGAAGAAGAATGGCTATCGGCTGGGCGGCTTCGGCAAGTGGGGCATTGGTGGCGAGGCCCCCAAGAATCTGTTCGATGAGTGGGATGCCTGGGGCGGGCAAGGGAGTTTCTTTCATAAGGTCGACGGACAGCAGATTCACAACACCGAGTATCTCAGTCGCCAGGCCGAGAAGTTTCTGGACGGTTGCACGGCGGACCAACCATTCTGCCTGGTGATCTGGTACAAGGGGCCGCACGACCCGTTCCTGCCAGACTTGCGCGATGAAAAACTGTTTGCCGGCGTGACATTCCCCACGCCCAAGACTTACAACGACGACCACTTCGCCAAGTTGCCCGAATTCATTCAAAAGTCCGAAGGCCGGACACGGCTCAAAAAGCGGCATCCGACGCCTGAGGTGTACCAGGAATTCGTTCGCCAATATCTACGGTGCGTTGCCAGTATCGATCGGTCAGTCGGCCGCATTCTGGACAAGCTCGACTCGAAGAAACTGGCCGACGACACCATGGTGATCTTCACCTCGGACCATGGTTTCTTCCTCGGCGAGCACGGGATGTCCGGCAAATGGCTGGCACACGAAGAGTCGATTCGCGTACCGCTGCTGATTCGCTATCCCAAGCTGCCCGAAGCCACCCGTGGCAAGTCGGTTTCGCAGATCGCGCTGAATGTGGATATCGCCCCGACGATTCTCGATGCCGCGGGGGTCGAGATTCCTGCAGGCACCGATGGCGGCAGTCTCCGCGGATTGCTGGAAACGGGAGCGGCCCGCAAATGGCGTGAGGACTTCTTCTACGAACATCACTTTCCCTTCCGCGGCCGCATCCCGCGCACCGAAGCAGTTCGCAACGGCCGTTGGAAGTACATCACCTACCAAGGCGTTGATCCGGCGTTTGAAGAGTTGTACGACCTGAGCACGGATCCGCTGGAAGAGCACAACCTGGCCGCCGATCCCAAGCAACAAAAGCAACTCGCCCTGATGCGAGATCGTTATCAAAAATGGGTGGGGCATTTTGGCCCGCCCGTGTTGCCCGTTGAGCGGCCAGCCAAGCGAAAGACCAAACAGCCTTGATTCGGCCGCCGCATACGCGGTAGCGTGCTAAGAGTTGGCCTACGCGGCAGCGTGCCAGGAATCGGCCTGCGCGGTAGCGTGCAAAGAGATTTACCGGCTAGCCATTCTTTCCGCGTGTGTCGCGCGATCGAATGACGTGCTGCATCGCCTGGTACATCATTTGTTCGCGTTGCTCAGCCGAAAGCAATTTCATGAATGCGATGCGGCAAGCATGGGATGCCTGACGTTTGACGTATCCCTTGCTGTCGCAGAATTGATTCCACTCAGCCAAGAATTTGGCGTCGTATTCGATGGTTTCTTTTTGCGTTTTGCTCATCGAGGGCGGCCCGAAGGATGTGGAGGCACGGTTCAAACTTGTGGCTGGAGAGGATTCACCAACCGCCCCTGGGCTAGGTGGTATCAGATTCATCCGATTAGATGTTTGGAGAAGTGAGGTTAGAGGGGGCAGCAAGTCTTTACCCCGCTGATTGTCTCTTCATTTTACCAATTTGCGGTTTCCCGTCCAAACTTGATTGGCGGCGTCGGCTGCAACTTGTTTAACTGCAAAAGCTTATTTGAATACGTGCGGATGCTGGACATCGTGCACAAAATGTGACATGGGCAAGTTTGCCCAGACAATTGGCTTCAAGCGAGCAAGAATCCCAGATGACCGCGACAAAATCCCCACTAAAGATTGGCTCGCAGGTTGTAGACCCGCCCATCCTTCAAGCACCGATGGCCGGTTACACGAATTACGCCTTTCGCCAGATTGTTCGTTCGTTTGGCGGCAGCGGCCTGTTGGCTACCGAGATGGTCAGTGCGAAGGGCTTCTTGTCGTTGGAGGACCGCAGCCGCGAACCCGACCGGCTATGGGGAGTCAAAGATGAACCACGCCCCTTGGCCGTGCAGATGTGGGACAACGACCCGGAGAAGCTGGCCCAGGTCGGTGAGCGCCTGGCGCACGAGTACCGCGTCAGCGTCGTCGATCTGAACTTTGGTTGCCCCGTCAAGCAGATCACGCAGGATGCCAAAAGCGGTTCGTACT
>JANQOL010000859.1 GCA_028289675.1 Pirellulaceae bacterium | reverse complement strand
GGCCACCTGCGCGCAGTGTCATCGAGCGGGCGCAGTGGGAGTAGGCGAAGTGGGGCCGGAGCTGACGGGCACCTACGCCAAGTTCCAGGGCAACTCGCTGGCCGTCCTGCAGGAGATCCTGGACCCGTCGCATCGCATCGATGACAAGTACGCCGTCCATCTGGTTTTGGATTTGGACGGCAAGACTCAGTCGGGACTCGTGCTGGAACAAGACAAAGAGAAAATCGTGCTGCTAGTGAATCCGGAGGCCAAAGAGCCCACCACGATTCTTCAGGACGATGTGGACCAAATTATCAAGACGTCCAACTCGATGATGCCCAAAGGTCTGATGGATCGCTTTACCAAAGACGAGATCTTCGAGCTCATGAGTTTCTTGCAGAGCATTCAAACCAAACCGTAGAAGGCCGCGGATACCATTCATGAAAGCGATTCGTCTCGAACAGCCACGGCAGTTTGCCAAGGTTGAGATCAGTGAACCGGGGCAGCCCGGCCCCGGCCAAGTGCTAGTGCGCACGCACCGCATGGGGATTTGCGGCACCGACTACGGGGGATACTTGGGCAAGATGCCTTTTTTCAGTTACCCGCGCATTCCCGGACATGAGTTGGGTGTCGAAGTGGTGGCCGTTGGGCCGGATGTCACCAATGTCCAAGTCGGAGATCGCTGCAGCGTCGAACCCTATATGAACTGTGGCCGATGCTATGCCTGCCGCCGGGGGCAAGGGAACTGCTGCGAAAACTTGAACGTCATTGGCGTGATGGTGGACGGCGGTTTATGCGAACAATTCTTGATTCGCGCCGAAAAACTACATCCTTCAGAGTCGTTAAGCTACGAGCAACTGGCATTGGTCGAGACCTTGGCCATCGGTTGTCATGCATGCGACCGCGGCGCTCCAGGCCCCGGTGACCACGTGCTGATCATCGGAGCCGGCCCAATCGGTCTAGCGACCTTGGAGTTCACTCGCTTGACCGGCGCGACAATCACGGTCATGGACATGGTGGAATCCCGCCTTGAGTTTTGCCGCGAGACGTACGGTGTGCCACATACGATTCAATTCAAAGGTGACGGGAGCGAGTTGAAACAAGTCGCCGACATCACCAACGGCGATAAATACGCGGTCGTCACAGACGCCACCGGAAACAATCGCTCGATGGCTGGAGCATTGCAGTATGTGGCACACACCGGTCAGTTGGTTTACGTGGGCATTACCACGCAGGAAATCTCCTTTGCCCATCCCGTACTACACAAGCCTGAAGTCACCCTCAAAGCCTCGCGCAATGCGCTGCCGGGCGATTTTGCAAGGATCATCTCGCTGATCGAAGATGGAACGATCAACACCGACCCCTGGGTGACCCATCGCACTAGCTTTGACAGCGTTATTGATGAATTCGAAACCTTCACGCGTCCCGAGTCCGGCGTCATCAAGGCTGTCATTGAGCTGTAGCAACATCGTTCACCGGAAGGAACTGCCCCTCGCGAGCGCATTCAATCGCCGCGAAACGGACCTCCCGTGCCTCGTCGAGTCTCAAGCGACTGCCCCAAATTTGGTAGTTAACCGGCGAGTTTCCGCCATATAGTCACCAACTCCTGTTGCTGCGAGTTTCTCGTTCGAGTGATTCACAGCAGACCTATTCATCCAAGGAACAAACATGCCCAAATCAGCCGTCACTGTCAGCCTGGTCGAGGAAGCTCGCGGCGGTCCATTTGTGTTTTGGGACGGCGTGGAGCACGCTTTTGAAACGGCGGCCGAACTCGGATTCGATGCGATTGAGATCTTCGCACCCGGTCCGGATGACACATTGATTCCTCAAGTCAAACAGCTGTCTGCGGCAACTGGTTTGGCGGTGGCAGCGGTCGGCACTGGTGCCGGAATGGTCAAACATGGATTGAATCTCACGGCGACCGAAGCGAGCGAGCGAGCCAAAGCTCGGGACTTCATCAGAAGCATGATCGACTTTGGCGCCGAATTCGACGCACCGGCGATCATTGGTTCCATGCAAGGTCGATGGGGCGGGCCAGTAAGTCGCGAGGAAGCATTAGGGCTATTGAGTGAAGCACTCAACGAATTGGGCGCGCATGCCGGCGGAGCCAATTTGCCACTGCTGTACGAGCCATTGAATCGCTACGAGACCAACTTGTTCACGACGACAGCGGCGGCCGCCGAGTTTGTGAGTCAGCTGGACACCTCACATGTCAAACTGTTGGCAGATCTGTTCCATATGAACATCGAGGAAGCCAATATCGCGGCAGCACTGAAAGACAATCTGACGGCCATTGGGCACATCCATTTCGTCGACTCCAATCGTCAGGCCACGGGATTGGGTCACATGGACTACGAGCCAATCGCAGCCGTGTTGCAGAGCTTTGACGCTTACTTGTCCGCAGAGGCCTTCCCGCTCCCTGACTCCAAGACGGCAGCCCAAAAGACGATGGAAATGTTCCGCAGGTACTTTGCAGCCAGCTAGCCCACCTGAAACAAGAACGTCTCGTGCAACCACGAGCCTGGCGACTCTCCAATCCAATTAGAAAGCAAACATAATGAATCAGTCACCATCGGATTCCTGCGTCACTCTGGGAATGGCTCCCAGCTTTGGTTTTGGTGACCGAATCGGTTTGGCAACGCCCGGACATGTGGCAGCAATGAAGCGGGCGGGCGGCACCATCGAGCCGATATTTCCACAACAGTCCATTCGTGAAATGACGCGTACCCAACGCACTGCGGACCAAGTCATGCGGGATGCGATGCAGGGCGCCCGAGCCGCCGGGTGGACGGGCCGCATCGGAGCAGACGCCGACCATCTAAAGACCGAAAACGACGTCGACGTTACGTTCAATGCAGGCTTCACGTTCTTCACGATTGACCCTTCGGACCACGTTGACCAGCAAGCTGACGACTACAGCGAATCAGACGTGCGTCAAAAGTTCGAACAGTGCCAAGCATCAGCGCCGTGGTACGCATCCTATCTCGGCAACTCGATCGACCTGCCTAACGGAGTGAGAATTGAGCTGACCGAAGAAGCGTGCATGCGGGCCGCGGTCAAATACGGAGCGGCCATTGCCGAAGCTTTGAAGTTAGGCGAGTACATTCGCGGGGTTCATTCTCAGCATGGCAAAGACTACGAGATCGAACTGTCCGTCGACGAAACTGACCAGCCCACCACATTGGCCGAGCATTACATCATCGCCGACCAATGCCTCAAAGGCGGGATGAAGTTGGTCAGTCTTGCCCCGCGCTTTATCGGGGAACTGGAAAAGGGAGTGGACTACAAAGGCGACGTAGCCGCCTTGGAGGACTCATTGAATTCCCATGCCGCCATCGCTGAATTGCTCGGACCTTACAAATTGAGTCTGCACTCCGGGTCGGACAAACTGTCAATGTACGCTGCGTTGGCCCGCGCGACCAAGGGAAAATTTCACGTTAAAACGGCCGGAACTAGCTACTTGGAGGCAGTGCGCGTGGTGGCCCGTCATGACGAAAGCTTGTTCCGACGCCTGATCCAATTCGCGCGAGCCCACTATGACACCGACAAGGCGACGTACCACGTGTCGGCCACCAATGAAGCTGTTCCGGCGGACGACCAGTTGAGTACCTCCGAGGCGGAGCGCGTCTATCTCGAGCGCTGGGCCGATGTGCCTCAAGGAGTCGGCTTTACCGAACCCGGGCGGCAGATTCTGCACTGTACTTTCGGTTCCACTTTGACGGATCCGGAGCTAGGCCCGGCAGTCCGCGGCGTTTTGGAATCCCATCCGGATACCTACACGGACGTGCTAGCGGACCACTTCAGCCGCCATCTCGAAGCACTTTGCTCGGGCATGTAGTGCACCCCTTCGCGGTTGCTATCACTCCTTGGATGCTCTGGCTACAGTCTCGCCGTCCCGTGCCAGGTTGCGCGGCTGCGCCAGCAAATGTAGTGGCAGCTGGTCTGGACTGATGCAACCGCTTTTTGGTACGGTCCTGCGCGCAGCGGCTGGCGCTAGTTGACTATTGCGCCAATGTTCCCACATTCGCCTGACTCGAATGAAGCGATTCCGATGATTCGAACACCAATTCCCAGTTGTGGAGTTTTGCTACTGATGGTTAGCCTCATCGCGCCGGCCAAGGGACAATCACCAGGATTTCGGGTGGAAACGGACTTGTTTGTCGAAGGCACCAGAGAACCGATTCAACAGTCGTTGACTTTGTTCTCAGAAGGTGTCGCCTACGATACGTCGCGAGACGACGATGGCGAAACCACCATGGTGGATGCAAGCCGAGATCGAATTGTATTGCTCAATGACCAGCATCAGTTGCAAACGACGGTCAAGATCAGCGATTTGACGGCGCTGATGAATTCAGCCCGTCAGCAGGCTCTGACGACTGGGTTGGCCGTCTACCTGCGAGGTGCATCTCAAGTTCAAGCCGATGAGGAACGAGTAATCGTGGGCGACTCCGTGCTCCGTTACGAAGCCAGCTTGCAACGTCCGAGCGATCTAAACGCGGCTACCGCCTACGCCAAGAACTTCCGCGAGTTCGCCGACGCCGTCAAGCAACTGAACTCGCTACGCAGCTTCGGTGACCCACCCTTCGCGCGCCTCGCGCTAAACGCCGCGATCGCCGACCAACATGCTCTGCCTCAGAAGATCACGCTGACAGCGAACAAGGGCGATCAGTCGACAACTTACAACTGCATGTTGCACGCCACTTGGAGACTTTCTAAATCGGACCTGGGCAGAATCGCCAAGATCGGCGAGAAGCTGGCCACATACGAAGACGTCGACTCGACCGAGTACCAAAAACGCACCACCGTGGAGCGCGTGGCCACCAGCTCATCCGCCGGCCAGCCACAGTAGTTCACCAGCCAGATCGTCCGTGGTCAACTTGTCGGCGAATCCTGCTGGGGAATCCGTTCTATCGCCAGTTCGGATCGCGCCGGAAACCTAAGATCGTGACCTGCGATTGGACAAGTCATTGAGTATTTTACTTTTCGAAGACTCCAGTGTTGCTCAATTGGCGCCCATCACCACGGCCCGCCCGGCCTGCTGCGTGACGGCGGGTTCCTATCATCTCCTCGACCTGTTGCGTGGGCTTGGCGTACCTTTGCACCTGTCCTTGCGAAAGTACTTGCGCGCCCTGATGGAACTTGATCTACCAGACGTAAGCCAGCTGGGAGATCCTCGACTGAACTCGCAATCCGTTCCCACGTTGATCCTGAACGCGCGGCTCGTTCCCAGCCTGGCCACGTTTAGGATCGTCGAAGAACTTCTAAAATCGGAACAGTCCGGGAGCATCACCGTCGACGACCAGCTGGCGGCCGTCGTTCGCCCAAATTGGAGTTGGGAGCAACTGCAGTCAATGTTTGCCAGTGGAGCGCCGGCCACGATCGACACGGATTCCATGCCCGCGCTGGACCAGCCACTGCAGTTGATGAGTCGAGCCCACGATGTCATCGCCGCCAACATGAGCATCATTCGAGACAGCTTGGAACATCGTATTGCATCGAATAATTACCAACAGCAGGCGGATGGCGTGTTTGTTGCCGATGGAGCGCGCTTAGGCGAATACTTGATTACCGACACGTCGGATGGTCCCATCATTATCGACCGTGATGCTAGCATCGGACCCTACACTTTGCTCCGAGGCCCCATCTACATTGGCCCCGGCTGTCGCATTCTCGAACACGCGGCGATCAAGGACGAGGTGACGCTGGGGCACACGACGAAGATCGGCGGCGAAGTCGAGGCAGCTGTTGTGGAGCCCTACACGAACAAGCAGCACCATGGATTCCTGGGACACAGCTATCTAGGTAGTTGGATCAATTTAGGCGCGGGAACTTGCAATTCCGACCTCAAAAACACGTACGGAACAGTTAACATGGAATACCCGTCGGGCAAAGCTGCGACGGGAATGCAGTTCCTGGGCTGCGTCATGGGCGACTACAGCAAGACGGCCATCAACACCGGGATATTCACCGGCAAGGTCATCGGCGTGTGCAGCATGATGTACGGCTTTGTGACCAGCAACGTTCCCAGCTTTGTTAACTACGCGCGGCTGTTCGGGCAGATGGCCACACTACCACCCGAGGTGATGATTGCCACTCAGCAGCGAATGTTCTCGCGACGGAAAGTCGAACAGCGCGAATGCGACATGCGACTACTGCACGACATGTACCGACTCACCCAACCCGAACGCGATCGATTCGGTGACGAGATCGCTTTCTAGTTCGGGCCAGTGGTCGCTGGTCATCTCGTCGAAAACAGGCCACGCCAAAGTCAGAAATATTCTCGGACCAGCCGCTCGGACGCGAAGCTTGAGCCTGCAAGCTGCCGCTGCGTAAAACTATGATCGAGCGCTACACCGTCCAGCCGAACTTGCCTCCGCCCGCCCGGACGGCCCTGCATGTCGTGCAAACGGCACTCAAGGTCAATCGTAGCGTAGCGCAACAGCTCATCCACGACGGCGCTGTGCGGTGTGGCAAGCGACTGCTGACGCAATCCCACTGGAAGCTGAATGTCGGCGACGTCGTGGAAATCGACTACGTCCCTCAGCCAAACCAATCCCCGCGTAAAAAGTCCAAGTCCCCCAGTCGATTCGAGGTAATCTACGAAGATGACGCGGTAGTGGTCGTCAACAAACCGGCCGGCATGCTCACCGTACCGTCCCCGGCTGGCGACAGGAACTCATTGCAGTCTCAGCTCAGCAAATGGGTTCGGCAACGACAACCTGGCCAGCAGGCGATCTGTGTTCATCGACTGGATCGAGGCGTCTCGGGCATCTTGGTGTTCGCCAAGTCAACTGATGTATCCGAACTGTTACGTGAGCAGTTCGCCGACCGCAAGCCGACGCGGCGCTACGCCGCCATCGTGCAAGGTTGCCCATCTACGGATCAAGGCAGTTGGCGCAGCTATTTGACGACCGAGCCGCAATCACTGAGCCGCTATTCAGTAAAAAGCCGGTCACAGGGTGAATTGGCAATTACGCATTACCAGGTGAGGCAGCGCTGGAACGATACGACACTATTGCAGCTGTCGTTGGAGACGGGACGTCGTCATCAGATTCGTGTCCATTTGGCCGAAGCGGGACACCCGGTCGTTGGAGACCAACGTTACATGCCACGTATCGCCGAACACGTGCATTGGCCGCACCGGCGACTGGCGCTGCATGCCGAACACTTGAGCTTTCAACATCCGCTGTCCGGTGAACAGCTGGAGTTCTCGACATCTTGGCCGCAAGAGTTTCGTGACTTCCGGCGAGTGGTCCATCGACCGAAACGTTAACAAGTTCCGTTCACTCCGGCATGGGAGAGCCTTGCCGATGAATCTAGACGGTGCAACCTACAGTTCTTGAATGGCCTTTTCTAGTCGTTGAACTTGCAGCCTGACGGGTTCCAAGTCCGGGTAAACCTCAAGCGCTCTGCGAAACCAGAACAGGGCTTCCAGCAAATCACCCAATTCCAAATGGCAATGCCCCAAGCCAACCATGGCCGCGTAATGAAACTCATTCAGCTTCAATACTTGACGGCAGTCTTCAATGGCATGCTCGATGGAATCCAGCTGAAACAGTGCCAACGATCGCTGATGATAGGCTTCGGCAGATCCGCCCGTGCTCTCAATTAAATCCGTGGCCAATTCCACCGACTTCTCAAACGTACTGCACTCGTTGGAACGTACGATCAACTCAAGCAGATTTCGTTGGTTAAGCGTACCTTGACGAGCGGAAATGGCACGCAACGAGTCGTCCACCACCAAGCGTAGCTTGCGATCCGAGCTGCGCAGCAGCGGTCCCAACACCTGACAACTTCGCTGGTCACCGATCAATCCCAGCGCCAATGCGGCAGCACGTCGCGAATACAAATCGCCGTGCACGACCAGCCGCTCGAGCGTACCAACGGTGTAACTGCCGGCCACCGAAGCGATGAACTGAGCCGTCTCACCGTCGTTCAAATAACGATGGTAGTACCTGAGCAGGACCGAATAGCGAATGGCCGGTTCGTCCACTAAGTCATTCCGATTTGAAACTGGAGAGCGGGGCTCGCGGGCCACCAATCAGGGAGGAGGGGAGACATGCCGTCTCACGGAGTCTCCAGTATAATCGGTGAGGTAGATGGAGCAATTCGTCGCTCGATTTCCATTCGCCGTCTCGCTCATTTGCTGCCTTTTCAATGCCACCCCGGATGCACTGTAGAGACCGTTGAGCGGCATTCGTCGCGTTGACCGCAAGTGATTTTGGACTGCGTATTTAGGTTATTTTCACAGGATTTCCTAACTATGCACAGCCGATCGTTGGCCCATTTTCTGGCGAATTTGGCAACCCTACTTCGGACACTTCTCCCGGAGCGACCAACCGATGGCCATTGGCTGCTGTTGTCTTGGCTGGCGCTCGTTGCCGTGTGTCCCGGACGCGGCCTCGCCGAGAATCCAGAAACGGCCGAGGTTCGCTACAACTTGTACGAGCTGCCGAGTGCTCGAGTCGCCACGCAGCGACTGAATGAGACGACTGCGTTGCTGTGGGAGCAGAAGCCCCTGCGCGAAGGCTTGCAGGCGCTAAGCAAAGCGCATCGCGTGTCGATCTGGTTAGACCGCCGCATCGATCCAACACGGCCAATCGATTTGCGGGTGTTGCCAGCCGATGCAGATCGAACGCTGGCAAATACGCTGAAGAAAATCTCGATCTTGGTGGGTGCCCAATCTGGGTTGATCGAAAACGTGGTCTATATCGGGCCGCCGGGCGAAGTTGCACGCATCCAACGCAGTGCCGTATTGCTGCACGACGCGGTCAGTCGAAACAGTCCCGAGGGCGAAGCAGAACTGCGGGAAATGGCTTGGCGCGAATTGACAACTCCCAGCCAGCTCCTCGACCAGATCGCTGGACTTTGGCAGCGCCCCATGACTGCCGAATTGCCTCACGATCTCATGCACGCTGGTCGATTGGTAGCGCCCTGCTCCTGGGCCACCCAAGTCACCATTGTTTGTGGTGGTTTCGGGC
>JANQOL010000852.1 GCA_028289675.1 Pirellulaceae bacterium | reverse complement strand
GCTCCTTCATCGCCGGCGGTTGCGGCGGCACGGTGGTTGGCTTGTCCACTGTCGATGGGGCGGACGCGTCGGAGAACGAAACGACCGCCTACTACGATTTTGAAAACGGAAAGTGGTACCGGTTCAGGATTCGAGTCGATGATACGCACATATCGGCCTGGCTCGACGACGAAGCTTGCTTTCGGCAAGAACGTGGTCGTCACGAGTTCTCAACGCGTATCGAAGTCTACGCCAGTCAACCCTTGGGGCTATGTGCTTACTTGTCGAAAGTTGAAGTTCGTAAATTTCGCTGGCGACCGCTGAAACCGGCTAAGGCTTCGAAAGACGCCAAGCCGAGCCCCCAAGCGTCCAAGGAAGCTGAAAAAGCGATCGAGGTTTCGGAGCCGCCAGGGTAGACAATGCAATTCACGTTGACGGTCAATGTAGCGCGCCGCGACTAAGCAGGTTTCCATGATTGATCATTCTTCAGTCGATCCTCCGGCTTATCCACCGGAGGAAGCAGAGGTCGACATTGTCCAGTGGGATCAACTGTTGATGCGGCGAGCGTTTCAGTTGGCTCAGCAGGCGCTGGAGGAAGACGAAGTTCCGGTTGGTGCCGTGATTGCCATGGGCACTAAAGTTGTTGGCGCGGGTTGGAATCAAAGAGAATCCCTAAACGATCCCACTGCTCACGCGGAGATGATCGCTATTACGCAGGCTGCCGCTACCCTGTCCAGCTGGCGTCTTGAGAATTGCACGCTCTACGTGACGTTGGAACCCTGTCCGATGTGTGCCGGTGCGATCGTCCAGTCGCGTTTGCCACGCGTGGTGTACGGCGCGACGGATCCCAAGGCAGGCGCCGTTGATTCGCTCTATCGATTGTTGGATGACCCTCGGCTGAATCATCGCTCAGATGTCACCGGAGGTGTGATGGCAGAAGAATGCGGCGCGTTGTTGACTCATTTTTTTCGGCAAAAGCGACAGCAGGGTAAAAAGTAACTGCCCGCGACCTACAGATGCAACTAGGTATGAGATGAGTACCGCTGAAGAAACTCCATTGATTGATCCCAGCATGTTGGTGCGGGTGCGTCTGAAAGCGCACCAGGTCGATCGCAACTTTAGTGACCGGCCCGAAGCGCTTCCTGACGAAGCCATCTTGCCCTGTCTCAGCTGCGATTTGGCCGGACATCCCAAGTTTGCGCAAGTGCGTTTGGCGGTCGGCAAGAATGCTCTATTCTTTCAGGCCGACGTGCAGGGCAAGAGTCAGCTGCCGTGGTGCCGAGAATCGCGTTTGGAGGACAGCGACGGGTTGCACGTGTGGATTGACACACGCAATTCCAAGGAGATTCATCGGGCGACCAAGTTCTGTCATCGATACGGCTTTTCCCCCATGGGCCGCGGTCCCAAGGCTGATTTGCCCTTCGTGGGCTGGGCGCCCATCAATCGCGCCCGTGAAAATCCTCCGCCGCCTCCGGATGATCAGATGGCCATTCGCGCGCGGGTCAGCGACGGTCGATACCGCTTGGTGGCCGCCCTGCACTTCGACGCGTTGTCGGGCTTGGACATTCAAGATTTTCCGACGATCGGATTTTATTTTGCCGTGGCGGATCGTGAATTGGGTTGGCAATCACTCGCCTTGCAGCCCGATTTGCCAGTCATGGATAATCCCAGTCTTTGGGCTCAACTGCAGCTAGCTTGAATCGTCGCCACGAGATAGCGTGCGGTTCACTTCACATTTTGCTTAGCTGTGTGCTATTGCATTGCGGCTAACGCAATACTCGGGTTAGCGCATGCGGCTCGCGGATTCGTGCGGAGTCAAATCAGTGACGAGCCAAAAAAGAAGAAGGCCGCCGGTCAATCAAACATGCAGCCGGACTGGCACTGAGGCTTGCCGCAAGTGGGCGGTGCTTCCGCGCCGCGCACCGGCAATGCGGACAAGTTCGATGTTGGGGCCGCAGTGACGCTGAGCATCTTGTTCAGCTTGGATGATCCACACAAAGGGCAGCGAAGTTGCTCGTCAGCACTGCGTACCAAGATTTCCACGTCGGATTGACAGGTTTCGCAGTTGTATTCGTAGAGCGGCATAACGTCAGCTGGTGCGGTTTAGTTGGTTGTGTGGACAGTTCTTGGGCGTTAGTTTTGGTGCAAGTGAAACTTGTCACCAACGCAGGCATTCGTCGTGATTGGGTATTCTATGGTACCGCCTGAAACAGCCTGGCAGCGACTGCAGTCTAGCGTACTGACAACAGCGCAAGTCCGCAATGTGGACCGCTTGGCCGTGGAACGATATGGGATGCACTCGTTGGTGTTGATGGAAAACGCGGCCCTGGGTTGCTCAGCTTGGCTGCAAGGCAACTTCGAAACGCCTCAGCAGACCGTGCTGCTCTGCGGTCGTGGCAACAATGGCGGCGATGGTCTGGCTATCGCGCGGCATTTGCAAGTCATGGGGTGGCCCGTCCAAGTCTGGGTGCTGGGGCCGCTTTCACGCCTGTCCGATGACGCGCGTTGTAACCTCCAAGTGCTGCTTGCGTCCTGTCCCGAACGCGTGCGCGTGGTGTCCACCGACGATGGGTTACTGGAGTCCGGATCCGAAACGCAACATGTGGCACTACGTTGGGGTGACGACCAGGTCGGCAAGCAACTTGAGCACGAATGCCAACGAGCCACTTTGATCGTGGATGCGATGCTGGGAACAGGAGCCACCGGCGATCCGCGGCCACCGTTGGCAGACTGGATTCAGATCGCCAACGATAGTTCTGCGGCTAAAGTGGCCATTGATATGCCAACTGGCGTGGACGCCGATCGAGGACAAGTCGCCGCTCATGCCTTGCGGCCGAACGCGACCTTGACTTTTGTGGCCCGCAAACCAGCCATGCAGCTCGCTGCTCTTGCGGACCATTTCGGTGACATCGCCGTGCTGCCAATTGGCATTCCCGAGGCGCTCATCTGCTGGCTCTTGGACCAGCCAAGTTCGCAGTGAAACGCGTTGGATCATCCCGTGCGCAAATTCATTCGGAGTAACCGGCGTTTGGTAGATCAACTTCCATTATCGCCAGATGTCGGTGACTCGGCGGCAAGCGCTTGTCGCAAGATGGGTAAGAAGCTCTCCGCCTGTCGCATGAACCCCAAATCGTTGGCATGCGACGCGTCCGTCGCTCCCTCGGAGTCATTGCCATAAAGCGTGTCCCCGTCGATATAGAACAGATTCTTCGGGTCTTCTGATAGCAGTTTTTCCCAGGCGTGCCGCAACGCAGCATGATTGCGGTCATGAAAGTCCTGTTTGGCTGGCAGAATCCAAGCATTGGTAAAGCGGCGATCCTCAACCAGCACGATTGGCGTTTCTGGTTGGGCGGAGCGCAATTGTTGCACCAGCGGTACGCACCTTTGACGCACCAAGTCTGGGCTCATGTTGGGCAAGCAATCGATGATGTAAGCAGCCGCGTCGATTTGCGCCATGAAATCTCCCACCGCCGCATGCATCTTGCCGTTGCCGGAAAAACCCAAATTGACCACGGGGCGTTCGAGCCAACGTCCTAACAGAGCGGTGTGCACCATGCCCGGCCGACTGGCACAGGCCCCTTGCGTGATGCTGGTTCCGTAGAACACCAATGGCCGTCCGCGCGGTGCCAACCCTTCCAACTGACTTGCTTCTGGAACGCCTATCCTGATCCACTTCACGCCATTGTAGAGGGGCAAGTACGCGGCGAATTCGCGGCCTGACTTATCTTGGGCTGGCCGCAGTCCGTCCACCAGCTTGACTTTGACCTCCGTCGCCGTGGGCTTGGTCGCTTGTACCCAACGCCAACGCCCATCGTCGTCGCGAGCATACAAATCGACACCGCTAACGCCGGTGGCTGGCATGTGCGGCAAGGCGAGAGTCGACTTGGTCAACTGATAGTGGACATGGATCGCGCGGGCATTCGTTCGAAAACGCACCAGCATGCCCGAGCTGTTTTGGCTGAGCGACCAAACCGACTTGGTAACGGTTTGTTTGGCGGCGAGCGGCAAACGATCGAACCAATGCTCGCGAGGTTGCTCGGGCAGCATCCGGCCCTCCACGCCCCAGGTAGTGACGTCGTGCCAAGTGAGGCCGTCTGCGCCGGCATCAACCTCACTGTCCGGCGACGCGTCGGTGCTGCCGGACTCTGCCTTCGGCAATGCGACTATCGGCCCAGGATTCTCTTGCCCACGCACGTCGAGCGAGTTCAAGGCCACTTCGGCAGTCAGGCAAAAGCAGCTGGTGAACACCAGCCAACAGCGGTAGATCGAGTATGGCGGCATAAAGGGCTCGCACTAGTTGTCGGCATCCGTGCTCGGCGGTTCGTAATTGAACTCTTGCCAGGCAACGGCTTGGTCCATCGGTTCAATTCGCAAAACGGTATCGCCGTTTTGAAACAGCCTGACTGTCCCCGTGGACTGACTAACGACGATGCCGATCGCCTTCGTGATTTGAGAAATCGCGGCCCCCGCCCAATGCCGCGCCCCGAGACCCTTGGACAGCGTCAAATCTGCGTGGGCGACCTCAATGATTTGGCGACTCTTCTCGATGATCCCGTCCGCGGAAACTACGAATGCCCCGTCCATTTGCGCGATTTCCTTCAGGTCTTCTCGAACCTTGGCATCGAACAAATTCCGGTTCTCGCGTTTGTAACCCTTGAGCGGATCAAATCCGCTGTCTTTGCAGTGTTGCAGTACTCGGCGCGTATCGCCGACGACGAAAATCGTGCCGACTTTTTTTCCTTCGCGACCATCGCGGCCGATTTGCGAAGCCAAATCGATGACCGTCTTGAGACTCTTCAGCGGGACGCTGCTCTCCAATCGTTGCAGGTCACGAGACGTCAGGCGACGCAGACGATCGTCCAGGCGGATATGGCTGATCGAGTCAATCTTTTGATGTTCAAAGCCGGAATACACCGCGATGACATTGCCGTTGCTTTTGAGATAGCCATCGGCTACCGCTTCCAGCAGCGCATGTTGAAGGCGTTCCAGTAGAGGCGATTTCTCTTTGTTCAACGGCAGTGGAAGCAAGCCTTCGGCTTCTACACCGTCGAGATCTTGTTCCAGATCCGTGGCGACAATCACTTGCTCCACCTCAGACGGTACCGCCTGTCGCAGTTTCTCCCAATCCGTCGAGCCATCCAGCAGCACCAGCATGGCGTCGGCACCAGTTTGAATGGCCATCGCGCCGGCGGATTCCAGCAGAATGGTCAACTGTTTGGTGAATCGATGGCCGGCCATGAATGTCTACGAAGAAAAATGGAGTGTCGAATCAGAGGTGCGCGCGCAGTGCCATTGAATTTCCGTGTCAAACTCCAGAGGCAGAGATCAACGAACCGATCGGATCCGCAATCAAACAGACAGATTTCACCCGCGCTAGCAATGTAATCGAGTTGCCGGATCTGGGCAATCGCCGGCCATCGACGACCCGGCTTTTGCCTCTGAACGCACTTCCGCCCCCTCGTCACCCGGCGTGCCGCGACAAAAGAACGCTGGTTGGGCGGTCGCTTCTAGCCAACGTGGCTTCTAGGCAAAGTGGTCTCTTGGTGACGGGTCAATCTTGGCAAAGAGGCCAGACTCGCGTCTTGGCCGTACACGCAACGCCGTGAATTGGAATCTGTGGATCGTGACGACTGCATCTTGCTTTTGGCGGCACCAGTTTTCGACGATGGTCACCAACCAACTTGTTGATGTCGCGAGCCAGGTGACTGTGTGCTGATCGCACTAACGGATCGTCGAACTGCCCTGCCCTTCGGCAATGTAACTTCGCAGCTGGCCGGGTTGGGCGCCGAAAACGCGTTCTTGGTACAGCGATAGAGCTCTTAATGCGTGTCCGCGAGGACCGATGGGCCAGTCACGTTCGGGGTTCTTACCAACCGTATCCAGCAGGAACTCTACCGAGATCTGAATCCGAGGCGACTTGAGATGCTTGTCGGGTAGCGTGTAGATAAGCCACTCTAGAATATGGCCGGTCGTCTGGACTCTTCGCTCGACGTCCGGATCCCGGCCACGCGACTCGAACCATTCCGTGCTGAAGCTGCCGTCAGGGTTTTGCAGCGTCATGGCGTAGTTGACGTAGTCATTGAGGTACTGTTCAGCGCGGGCCCAGTGTCCGTCGATGGCCAAGCCATCCTGCTGGCGCTGGATGACGGCATAGCTCAATCCCATCAATCGGTGCGAACCGCCGCATGCGGCCCCGTTGATGGGTTGCGCCAACTCCTCGGCGACCATCTTCTCCAAGTTCCATATGCGTCCGCGGTTGTCTCGCCAACGTTGATTCTGATCCAGATAGTAGGACAAGCCGATCAGCTTGAACGTTAGTTCGGATTTCTCGCGGCAAGTTGCCATTTCGTACCGGATCAGATCATTGATCGTGTAACGTCGTTTGCCGACCCGGATCGGGTAATCAGGTTGAACCCGCGATTGGGCCAGGATGGCCAAGAATTGCCCCTCGTGTCCTTGCACGCCAGGGCCCACATTCGTGCGAAAGCCGGTTCGCGTCGGCTGAAACATGCGTTGTTTGGCACAAACGCCGTTAAAGCACATCCAACCGATGGTGTTGACTCGACGTCGACCGGCGATGACTTCCGCCTCGACGCCAAAGGGCAGAGCGGCGTGCATCAGTGCC
>JANQOL010000847.1 GCA_028289675.1 Pirellulaceae bacterium | reverse complement strand
CCGCACGCTATCGCGTGGCGGCTGATTTGCGCTGTAACTCGTGCAGCGGCGTGCAATTTCGGAGTTATGTCCGTACGACTCGCACTAGCTTTTTTTCTTCTTGCCTCGAGCCAGCTCGTCAGCCAAGGCGGCGAACTTGGGTTCCCAGAAACGGCGGAAAGGGGCCAACCATTGATCGATGTCCTGGAGTCCCTCGGGCTTGAGCGAGTAGATCCGCCGCGCACCGTCGACCCGGACCTTCGCGAACTTGTTTTCGCGCAGCACTTTCAGATGCTGCGAGATCGCCGACTGCGTAATGCCAAACTCACGTCCAACCGTGGCGACGACTTCGCCGGAGGACAACTCCCGATCACAAAGATGTTCCAGGATCCGCCGGCGAACCGGATCGCTTAGAATTGCAAAGGCAGTGCCACGGGGACTCAACTTGCATGCTCCTCGCCGCAGTAAAATGCGGCGGTTGCGCGAGCCATCGCCACGGCAACTTCCTGAGCTTCTCCTAGTTCGACATGCGCATGGCCCCACGCCTCAGCACACCCCTTGAGGAACACCTTGCCGGCTTCCGAAGCTAGCCATGCGTTGTGGTCCTGCTCGTTGAGGATCGCTTCAACGTCCTTTAGGTGAAGTCCAAGTGCAAGGAAGCCAAGATCCCAGCCAACTCCGGTCGCTCCCGGACCGTACTTCTTCCAGTGAGCTTCGCTGTCTGCGTCCTTGCCCATCAAGTGCGCAAGGGTCAGCCGCGTGCCGTCGTCAACGGTCTCCAGTCGCACGGTGACCCAGCTGGTATTCCCGCCGCATTCCCACGTCAAATCAAAGGCAGTTGGCTTCTCGCAGTGGGTGATCCTTCCACCAGCGTTGCCTTCAATCTGATAATCGCCATTCAACTCGAGCCGGCCAGTCACCGGGGCAAACCAGCGCGGAATCCGCTCGGGATTCGTCACGGCATCCCACAGGTCGTCGATGTCCGCATCGTAGGTCCGTGCACCGCTTACCATCCGCACGGGTTGCCCCAAGTGCTCGCCGTCGTTGACAACTCGATATTCAACTCCCAGCGGATTGTTGTAGTCCATCGTTGAGATCCTCTGCTGTCGCTGTGATAAGGTTGGATGGTTAGCTGGTCTGCCTGGCTGTGTTCACCAGACTTTATATTAGCATTAACTTATATTAGCCATAACTAAAATACAAGCTAGGCGACGGTGACGATCCAGAGTTCTTTGGGGTAAGCGAAACGAAACCGCGGCGGCCGCGTTGGTTGCTCAGGTGCGCTTAGCCGTCGGCCGCAATCGTACTGATTCGTAAGCCAAGTGACCTGACTGGCATAAAGAGAATGGATGAGTATTCTGCCTCGCAGGTACTCCAAGACCTTCACTGAATAGGGAACGACCCAATGTATCGCTGTGTTGTTTTAGGCTGCCTTCTGATTCAGGCAACTGCGCCGGGAAAATCGTTGGCTCAGAATCTCGTGCGATACGATGCCAACCAGCCAGCGACCGCTGGCCGGGACACCGCTAACGTCAACAGCCAAGCAATTGCAGATCTGGTTTCCAAGGTGAGTGCCAGCGGCGGTGGTAAAGTCGAGCTGCCATCTGGCGTGTTTTACGTTGCGCCCCTTCGTCCGTTTATCGAGGCATCGTGTCGACGCTTTGGGCTCGCGAAGGTGAACAACAGCGGTAACCGCTCGATTGAAAAGTTCGACTGGCTCAAGCGAGTCGACTTGGTTGGCCAACGAACCACGCTGCGGTTTTACACTGGTGCAAGTGGACCGATGCTTGACCTGCGAGATCATGTGGCATTTTTCGACGCATCGATACGCAATATCACATTTGACGGTGGCAATCACAACATAAAAGGCAACTGCGATTTCTTGCTCGGCTTCAACTCGGGCGCCAGGCACTATCGATGCGTGATTGAAGACTGCAACTTCGTGAAGAATCAGCGCGGAGACGGCTTACTCTGTGGCGGCGGACAGCAGGTGAGCGTCATCAACGTCGCGTGCTTCGACAACTCTGGATGGGGAATGGTGTTCGATGATGCTTATGCAATGTACATCCAGATGGCGGATTGTGAACGCAATGGCATCGGTGGCATCTTGATCAAATCACCCAAACGTGGCGTACGTGTGTCGCCGCACCTGTTGTTCAATTCACCCTACTTCGAGCAACCCAAAGACACGGAGGGAATCGTGTTCGATGGCTGTCAGAATGTGCGGGTAAACAACGCTACGGTCCATCGCTATCGGTTCAGAAACAACGCGAGAGGCAATGTAGTCGAAGATCCCCGCCGCTATGATCCAGGTGACCCAACCGAGGCGGTGTTCGAATCTGGAGCAATTGGGAACCAGGTCATCGGATTGAACGTGTTGCGAAGCGGCAGTGCAGCTGAGGACAATTTGCTCCCTCAACACCGCGAACCATCCCGAAGATGATTGCGGCTTTGGGTAGTTACCCACTTGCCAGCGGCTCTACACGAAAAAACCCAAGGAATTGTGGCATTCCTTGGGTTTGGAGGAGAGGCAAAGTACCCCGTAGGGGAGTCGAACCAATCTTGCTGCTGGACTAGACGAATCAGTTGTCTTGCGAGCCTCGTGGAGTCGCTGGTGGAGTCTTGCTATTTGGTTCTAGGACGTTCGACGTGTGTACACAGATGATCCATTCACCAAACCTGAAGTATGAAAATGCACCTCGGTAGCCAGTCGATTCTCGTTTGCCAAATTCAAGTTGGCGTCGAGTGACATGCTTGCGGTCGTGGACGGACCCGTCGTCTTTAGTGACCGAGACGGCAGTTCCAATCGGGATTACGTATTTCGACAATGCTGGGTCCTCCTCGGAGCGTACTAAAGCATCAAGGCAGGACACGTTTGGTCTGAGCACCAGGCTGGCAAGATAGGTGCTTTACGGAATGCAGGTCGGAAAGCAAGTCTGTTGTATTGTGCGACACCCTCGGGGGTTATCACACTGGCAAAACTTGCTGGGAAGGACCCGACAGACAGTGGCTCAAGTCGGCTCGTGTACGCACGACAATTCGACTTGGCCCGCGTCGACCAGCATTGGCAAGATCTGGGCGTGGTCCGTTTCCGGAT
>JANQOL010000845.1 GCA_028289675.1 Pirellulaceae bacterium | reverse complement strand
CTCGATGTTGCTCTTCTTCAGGCCACGAGCAACCAGGACATCTTCGACTTGTTTCAGTCGAGTTTCCACCTCAGGGATTGCCGATCCCAGTTGCTTGCGAGCTCGCAATGCCTCCGCAAATGCCTTGGCGGACGCCTGCTTGTCCGTGGCGCGGTTAGCGGCCTCGATCCAACCCATCACAAACGCGCCGTCTATTTTAGTCGGCGAGGTGTCCGCGATGCGACGTGTGGCATTGGGCGTTTGTCCCCATGCCGCCGTCGGTGTCGCCGTCATCAGGACGGGGGTGAGCAAGGCTGGTGCCAGCCACATGGCCTTCCGATGAGCCCGAACACCAAGAATTCGTTTGAGCCAAAGTCGCTTCTGTTTCGAAATTTCGTGAATCAACGCGACTCTCCTTCTTCGCGATGGGGGGTTACCGGAATCCCGGTGTGTCGGACTGTAACCTAGGGTCGTTCCAATTCCATTGCTTGGAATTCCCAACCTGTTGAGCAGCCGCGTTCAAGATCACTGCCATTCGAAACCCAATCTTCCTGATATGGCTTCGAACGAGAACAAGCTTGAACCAGTGCAGCCATCAACTGCCACGCTGCCGTTCGGTCACACAAATTCCGGTCCTGGCACGCAATGAGTTACCGCGGATGGGAATTACTTGATCCCGAACACGTCGTCAATGTTTCTTTTCGGCAGCCGGTGTTAAAAAATTCGGATTATTCCGACAAGTTAAGCTTTTTCGATCATAACGATTCTGCTGCCATAGCTAGCAGACGCGTTTTCTGGCGTCTGGGATGCCGTCACGAATGATCTATTAAATGGTTCATGTGCGGGGACGCGTTCGTAGCTGGTCCCATCGAGTTTTGACGCCAGCCCTCTGCTAGCGCCGCCGGCTGATGAATTCAAGGTTCAGTGATCAAACAGTCGTTGCCAAGTCCAATGCGATGACGTTCTAGTGGGCGGCTGCGCATAATGGGCTTGAGCTGCTACCGGCTTGTAACGAATTCAAACCACCGCAGAAACGGCAACCTTGATGCGATCCGAAGAAACTTGTTCGCAGCGCAACGTGCGTTTGTTCGGCACCGAATCGCCGGTTGCCATAGTCACGGGCAGCCGGTCCGCGCGGGTTGGACGCGTCATTGCCGAACACTTGCTAGCACAGCAATTTCGAATTGTGTTGCACGAGCACCGACCGCGAGGAGCAGACGACAAGCCGTTGCCGCCGGCGCTGGCCGACGCTCTGGTTTTGAGCGGCACTGTCGAAGACGAGCAGACCGTTCAGGCATGGGTTGAGCAAGTGTTGGGGGCTCACGGTCGCGCCGATGTACTGGTCAATTCGGCCGCTATCTGGCAGCCCCAAGACCTAGCCACAACCACCAGCGCCAACTTTGACCAGTTCTACCGAGTCAACAGCCTGGGAACCGCGCTGACGTGCCAACACTTTGGCCTCGCCATGACCCGGCAGGACACCGGTGGCGCCATCGTTAATCTGAGCGACTGGGCAGTGCAGCGTCCGTACCGCGACTTTGCAGCCTATTTTCTCAGCAAGGGTAGTCTGCAAACCTTGACCCGCTGCATGGCCGTCGAACTCGGGACACGCAACCCTCGGGTCCGCGTCAACGCCGTGTTGCCGGGCCCGGTCAAGTACGCCGACGAGTTGTCGGATGAAAAACGGCAGCAGGTTTCAGACGACTGTCTGCTGCGCCGCGAGGGCACCGCTGAGGACGTGGCTGAAGCAGTCGGTTTCCTGGCCACCGCCCCTTTTGTGACCGGCGTCTGCTTACCCGTAGACGGCGGACGATCTATCTTTGCCGGAGGTGCCGCAGACTCGGTGGCCCATCCAGACATCTAGGCACTGTCTCGCAAGCGGTTAGCCCATCATCAAGGACGCAGGCCATCTGTCCGTGCGACTCGCACTAGAACTGGCGGCGGACAATCATCAGGCTGCGATCAGCCAGCATTTCACCTTCGGGAGCCCCCATGGGCAACATCCGGGCGAGATGATCCGAAATGTCCGTCACGGCATCATCCTGCATCTGGCGCACCAGGTCCAGCAGAGCCTGTTGTGAGAAACCACCGTGGGCTGTTCCGGCCAAGACTCCGGCTGAGGCGACGACCAGCAACTCGCCGCCCTCCAGCACGAATTGTTCATTGTGGAACCGAGTGTCCGGCTGTTCAGCCAGCAGCGTGGGCGTTCCTTGGAGCATTCGAAAACCACGGCTACCGACGATAAACGCCTGGATATCACCGGCCAGCGACAGAGTGGTTGAGCCGGATTCTGGATGCAGCTGCAAGTAACACAGAGCACTGCGCCAGTCGCCCTCTTCGACATCCCACAAGATGTCGTTGGCTTTTCGCATCACCTGAGACGGTTTGTGCGGTGCATTCCAGCAGGTTTCGACCACGGTTTGCACGCTCGTGGCTACCAAGGCGCCCGCCGGGCCGGCACCGGCCGCGGCTCCCAACGCCGCACAGATTTGCTGCTGACGATTGACCGTCCAGGTATGAAAATTACCACCGAGGGACTGTCCTTGGAACGTCCAACCACCAATCTCGTAGTCCAGGTGCAATGGTTGCAAACCAGGTAGCCGGGACGCTTGGACGACGCTGGCCGATTCCAATTGGCGATCCAGTGAGCGAGTCTTCAGGACTTCGTCGGCCAGCACACTCCGCTCTATGTCCACCAAGATCTTGTCAGTAGCCGACTTGGCCGTCTCCACATCGGACGATTGAAAATCTCGTACATGGGAACTCCAAAGCCACATGGTTCCCTGCGGCATCGTGGGCGAGCCAATGGGCAAACACAAAGCCGCGGCAAAGTCTTCAGGGCAGTTCCACTCGGGCGCGAGCGCGGTATTCTCGACCAGTACGGCGTTGCCCATTAGCGCTTCCAGATCAGCCAAGGATCCACGGAGCGACCGGGCGGGCTGAGCCAGTGAGCTGGCAGGCAGCCCAACACAGCTGCGCATCTTCAACTCACTGGTCGTTTCGTCCAGCAGGTAAATGGCAGCCGCATCGCTGCCCGTTTGCTCGGCAGCCCGCTGCAGGGAGTCCTGCAGGCGATCGGCCAGAAGTTCAGCTTCATCGTTCCGCAAACTGACTCCCACCGCCGTCGCCAACTGGGCCTCTTGCCGCTGGATGGCTTGCTCGGCGGTTTTCAACTCCTGAATCAACCGGTCCAGCTGTTCCAGCAGCGCCCATGCCTCCTGTTCTCCAGTAACCGCGTCGCTGGCGTCGGCGTCCAGCATGCCGTCCATGGGGGCATTGCAAACCAGTCGCACGCGTTGCCGCAACGGAGGCAACGGCTGTTCATCATCAACCGGCGGCGCAATCGGGTGATGAGGAGTGCCGGAGGTGGGACGCGGCGACCAGCCGGTCGCGGCGCTGAAGGCGTTCATCAAGTCGGCGATGTTCAGGTTGGGCGACTCGGATGGCGCGGCTGACAGGTTCTCCGGCGCATTGTCTTCTACGTGCAATTTCAAGTGCGAAGAGAGCTTCCTGGCCACTGACGATTCCTTCAGGATGTGAGCATCGAGATTTGATGATCCATCGGCGCTAGCATCACGCTGGCAACAATGAACCGAGCCGCTTTCGTCACATCCGTGCCGCACACCTGGTTTCAATCGAACTGCGGCGCGGTCGTCAAGTTTGCCAGTGGTCAAACCAAACGCTCGCGCCGCAGGGGAGAGGCTGAAACCAAGGACTGATCCTCAGTACGAGCTACTATCGGCAGGTGTTAGCTTCTTCCGGCTAGTAAAACCCTGCGTTCGGCAGAAGGTCTATGCATCGGGAAGGAGAATCGGCAGGACCGGTACAGATGGGCTGGGCAAACTCTACCACCTCCGATCCGCGGCCGCCGGCACATCTCTTCGAGGTTCTGCGCTGGGTTGTAGTTTATTGGGTTGTAGTCCATTGGGCTGCAGTACACTCAGGGGCGATGCCGTGGAAGGCGAAGATTCACCAGCGCCATCGGATTCACTGGAGTCGACGCATGGCCATAAACCGCGCGGACTGCGAGCAACGCCCAGGCCATCAAAGCTGGCTTGCGGCCACATTTCCAACACGGTTTCCGACAGACGTTGATTCAACCGTCCGTTCGCGGCACGCGGATCGGCGTCCAGGCTGGTATTCTGCAAAGACCAATGGAACAGAGCTCTTTCATGCACACGTCGCCCCACCGGATTGCTGTCCAGGTGCGTCGATGCCAATTCGTCCCGCGCCCGGTCGCTTGCTGGTTGGTCAAAGCTGTACAAGTCGCCACCGGCAAGCGTGGGTAGTGATGCCATCAATTGGTCATTGAACAACTCCACATTGCGGCGTAGGCGATTCAGCCGGACCGCCAGGGCCGGTGACAAACCGGAACCGAAGACAATTAGATGCAAGCAACGATGCCGGGCTTCCAGATGGGCGGTCAGCACACTGTGCGCCAGCGGCGCCAGCTCGTCGTCAATTTGCTCACGCTCCATGATCTTGCCGTGCAAGGCCACCACTCGGGTCAGTGGCTCGGACAACAGGATCTCTTCAATCACCGGCACGATGTCCAGCCAGCGAGCGTGGCGCTGACCGATGGCGATGCCTTGGATGGCCGCGCGATGTGCGGCTAGACGCCCACTCCAATACTCGTGCCGAAAACGATTTGTTAGCCAGTAGGATTGCGATGCCTCGCGCGGCGAGGGTTGACGGTGCACGCGTTGCAGGGCGGCCATGTGCGCATAGGTGTTAGCCAAACTGATCAGTTGTTGGGCGTGCATGTCCAAGGGCTCGCAAATGCTAGACATCGTTCGGAACGGACGGAAGCGTGGCTCGCATCCACGATGCAGGCAAAAGCAAACCTCAGGCCACCGCAGCCCTGGCGCGGCTGCCAAACCCGCGGGGTTTTTCGCAAGTCCCTGGCCTGCAAGGTCTTACACGCGGATCACCTAGCCCTAGTCGAATGGCCAGGACCACTTGCAATGATGCCAAAACGCAACACGCATGCTGCGCCGATTCGACGCGTCCATGGCCGCAGACGCGGGCCAAGCAGTCATCTCACGCCTCCGGCAGCTCACCGTGTGTGGCGCGAAATGGCTCCATCGCGAGCGCGTCCAACCGTGAATTACCACCTCTGGCCGTAGTCTGCTGCTAGCTATTCGCGACCGCAGCATCGTGGCGGGCAGGCTGCGAATACGCCTTGTTCCACTGATGGGCTTTCGTTAATTAACGACTCAGGAGTCTATGCGGATCTACCAAATGGGTAAGCCAAGTCGCCCGGCAGCAACAACTAATGCGAGTCGCACGGACAGATGCCCTGCGTCATCAACGATGGTGGTTGCCCATTCCGTTGAAAAACTGGCCACATCAAAAGCAAGAATGCTCTAGAAGAATGGCAATTGGAAGAATGACGTTTGAAACAACGGCGTCGCGGATGACCAGGGCGTGCGCGTCCTTGATTGCTTGTCTGACACTGTGTCTGGCCGCTCCGAAACTGGCTCTTGCCCAAGGCCCCGGGGCTGGCGGTCCTGGACAGGGTGGGGCACCCATGTTCGTCGAACCCAAATTCCGGGATCGAGTTTGGGAAGAGGGCGGCCCAAGACTGACGGGTCTGCAAACCGGAAAACTGGTCAAGGGAATCCAGATTGTTGGCAACGAAACCGTCAGCAGTCACAAGATCTTGTCGCACATGCAAACTCGGCAAGATCGAAATTTTGACGAGAAACAACTGCAGTCGGATATTCACGAACTGTATCACACAGACTTGTTTCGCAAGATCAAGACGTACTTTGCCGACGATCCGGACGGAGTGCTTATTCGGTTGGAAGTCGTCGAGCAGCCAACCGTAACCGCGGTCGTCTTCCACGGAAACACGCGCATCGACGACCGCATGTTGGGCAAACACTGTGGTATCGAAGTTGGTGATCCGGCCAATCCATTTTCAGCCGACATGGCTCGCCAGCGGCTGATCGACTTGTATCGCGAGAACGGCTTCAATCAAATTGCCGTCGTCGTCCGCGAGGGCAATCGCCCCGGCGACCGCCGACTATTCTTCGAGATCTCCGAAGGGCCGTTGGAACGCATCAACGCCATTCGTTTTGTCGGAAACTCAGATTTCAGTAGTTCCGTGCTCAGCACCAAGATTAAGTCGCGGGATGCCAACTATGGCGTTACCAGATACGCGTTCAACAAAGCCAATCTGTTGCAGATTGAAGATGACGTCGGTGTGCTAGTAGCCTACTACCGGTCGTTGGGTTACTTCAAAGCTCGCGTCGATCATCGCATCGAGTATCACGACTCGGGCGACCTCCTGGACCTGACGTTTGTCATTGACGAAGGGCCCCGATTTCAAGTTCGAAATGTGGCCGTGGTCGGCAATCGCTACTTTGAAACTCAGCTGCTCTTGGACTCGATGAAGCTCAGGTCCGGCGAAGCGTTTAATCTGGCCAAGATGTCCGCTGACCAGCGCCGACTGAGAAATGAGTTTTATGGCCGCGAAGGCTTTGTCTATGTGGACATCGTTCCCGAGCCGCGATTCTTGCTGGACGAACCTGGAAAACTGGATCTGGTCTACCGCATTAGCGAAGGCGACCAAATCATCGCCGGGCCCATCAATGTGCACATTATCGGGGACTCCAACCACACGCAGCACAATGTGGTCATGAATCTGATCAGCGTGCGCGAAGGTCAATTGATCGATCTTCAAGAAATCGATAACTCGGAGCGCCGACTGCAGTTCTCCCAAATCTTCGAAACAAATCCAACCTTGGGTGAGCCGCCTCGAATTGAGGTCCGCTCGCCCGACCGCGACCCAGGTTAACAGGGAACGAAGCGTCTCTTGAGGCGTTCAGAAAAACATTTCATGAATGTTACCAGCCAGCAACTGGCGCGGTTCGCCTTCCGCGCGACTCATACGTGCGCAGCAACACAGTGAAAATGACGAATCGAGGAGTCGCGATGCGACAGGAAGCCAACAGCCACACCGCAGAGATCAGATGGATCAAACCACCCTCTGATCCGTGTCGCCCCTGCCGGTCGCAGGCTACCATCGCCCGCGCGGCCCTGGCAATCGTGTCGTGCGCGCTGTGCGGATGCCAACTGATGACTTCAGGGCCAATGCCAGGAGCCCGCGATTCGTCTGCGGCAGCCCGATCGTTCAAGCCTCAGACGGAGAACTCATCTCCAGCAGCGCCGACCTCCGGCCTGACTTCGGCCACAGCTACGATCCGCGGTCAGTCTCCTGTCGGGACGACTGGAACCAACAATGGGTGGAATGCGGGTACCGCCGGCGGTGGCAATACACTGCGGCAGCCCATGGCTGCATCCGGCACCCCCATACCTCCCGCCAATTCGGCAGGCGCGGTCAATCGATATCAGCAGCAGTTCGCGCCCACTTCCACCACCCCACCACCGGCGAACTTCACCGCTCAGGGTGGTACGCTGCCCGCGCCAGGTACAACGCCGGGCGCGTTGACGGGTCCTGGCGGCCTCGCGCCGAACACAGTGCTCCAGCCACAGGTTCCCAACAACCAGCTGCCGGGCGGCATGGGTTATGGTTATGGCGCTGCGGGACCGGGCGTTCAACCATCTCCCAGCGACTACGGTGCGGCCATCGCCCCCGGTGCGGTCGCCGGTCCCGGCTTGGGAGACACGGCTATCTTGCCAGGCGTCCTGCCCTACGAAGATCCGATGCAGGGAGTCACCGTGCCCGGTGCCAATGGCTTCGTACCGAGGCGCCGCATCGCACCCATCGATGTTTTTGTCCAAGGGGCTCGAACCGGACGGATCATCGTCGGCGGTTCGGTCAACAGTGACTTGGGCGTGGCGGCCAACATCGTCGTCGACGAGCGAAACTTCAACATTCGACGATTGCCGCGCGGCTGGAGAAACATGTGGAGCGATGGCTCGTTCCGCGGCGGCGGGCAGAACTTTCGCCTGGAATTGATGCCGGGCAATCGAGTCGAACGTTATACGGTCTCCTGGACCGAGCGCAATTTGTTGGGCTACTTGCCCTACAGCCTTTCCGTCGGCGGATTCTATTTCACGCGGCAATTTCGTGATTGGACCGAACAGCGGCTGGGTGGCCGAGTTGCCTTGGGATACGAGGTAACGAAGGATATTTCGGTCAGTTCCGAGATTCGCATGGAAGACGTCAAGTTGTTTGATGCTCGGCTAGCAGGGGTACAGGAGTTGGATGACGCGCTGGGTAGCAACGACATCTACCGAGCCCGCTTTAGGCTGGCCCACGACACGCGTGACAGCCCGTTCATGTCCAGTCGCGGAGCCCTGCTGGAACTGGTTTTTGATCAAGTATTCGGCGAGTACGACTACTCGCGCGGCGGTATCAACTACTCCCGGTACTTCATGGTCCGCGAACGTCCCGACGGTACCGGTAGGCACACGTTGGCCAGCACGTGGCGAGTCGGCATCACGGGTTCCCAAACGCCGATCTTTGAGAACTACTTCGCCGGTGGTTTCAGCACCTTGCGCGGCTTCAGCTTCCGAGGAGCCAGCCCCAAGGTGGGAGACGTTCAGGTGGGTGGTGAATTGATGTTCCTCGGCAGCCTGGAATACGTGTTTCCCATCACTGCCGATGAAATGCTGCGCGGCGTCGCCTTCGTGGACTATGGTACGATTGAGCGCGACTTGGAAATCAACAGCGAGAACTTCCGGGTGGCTCCAGGACTGGGGCTCCGCGTGTCCGTCCCCGCGCTGGGTCCGGCACCGCTGGCCTTCGACTTTGCCTACCCCATCAACCACGCTGATTCGGACGATCGGCAAGTGTTCAGCTTCTCGATGGGCTTTACCAGATAAGCTGACAGATGCTCTAGGCTCTGTTTGATCATCCATGAGCGGCACGGCAGAAGCCGGTCCGGTCGAATTCTGACGCAACCCCGCGGCTAGCCCGGACGCCGCATGAGCCGCAGTGCGATAGCACGCGATCAACGCAAAACGTGGGGGAACCGCACGCTATCGCGTGGCGGCTGATTTGCGCACCGCCGTTCTTGCGCACCGTCATTCTTACCAATTGTCCTCTACACGCGTGATCGTCTGTACTCGCGCTATAACTCGTGCACCAGAGCGCAATAGCCGGGCCAGCGCCCTCGGCGCACGATTCCAGTTGCTAGAAGCCGTGCCGCAGTCCCGTCACAACAATTCTTCAAGCCGCCTGGCTTGACTTTATGACATGTTTAGTAAATAATCCGAATCGTGTCGTAAATTGAATCTCCATTCTTGGCGTTCGCGAATGACTAACAAGCCTCCGCAGAAACTGTCGGCTGGCGAGATGGAGCTATTGGGTCTGCTGTGGGAGCACGGTCCGCTTTCACTCTCCCAAGCTCACGAGAAAATTGCTCGGCCGGTTGGATACACCACCATGCAGACGCGATTGAACCGCCTGGTCGACAAGCGTCTGGCTACGCGCGCCAAGGTCGGGCGTCAACCGACGCGTTACACGGCCGCAGTTCAGCCCGATCAGGTGGGAGCGGGTGCGCTCGATCAACTGGTTGAACAGGTGACGCGCGGTCGGGTGGTGCCGTTGGTTGCACACTTGGTGGAAACCACCGAGTTGTCCTCGGATGAACTCTCGCAATTGAAACAGTTGGTCAAAGACGCTGAGCGCCGCCTCAAGTCGCCTCCGGAGTGAATCATGTTTGACACGTCCAGTTTGGTGGAGCTGCTGTTGTGGTCGACGCTGCGATTGAGCTTGCTGGTCTTTGCAGTTTCGTGCGTGCTGCGTCTGTCGCGCGTTGTTTCTCCTAGAGTGCATCGGTGGCTGTGGAGTGCGGCATTGCTTCAGAGCCTGATTCTGGCCCCGTGGGTTGTATCCCTGCCTGTGTTGGATCTGCCAACTGCCACGGTTGCGTCCCCGGCTACGTCCGCGCTGCCCCAAATAAGTAACACTCGGGCACAACCAACGCAGTTGACCGATGCTCAGGCGCAATCATTAGATCAATCCATCGCTGGTGGGCTTCGGCCAGCAGCGTGGGGTAATCCACCGCCACGGATGCTGATCGCGATCTGGCTGGTCGGCTGCGGAGCCGTATCGGTGCTATTGGCAGCCAGTCAGTGGACGGTGTGGTCCATGCTGCGGCGCGCCGTGCCCGCCCGGGCTGCATGGCAAGCCCAGCTGGATGGTCTCGCTTCCCAGTGGGGCTTGCGCGAATCGGTGCCATTGCGCGTGCACCACAGTCTGGGACCTCTGCTAGCGCGCAGCCCGCGCGGTTACCGGATTATCGTGCCGCGTGGGCCCTGGGAACAGTTGACGCCCGGGCAAAGGCAAGCCGTCTTGGCCCACGAATTGGCTCACTTGCACCGCGGCGACGTCTGGAAATCGCTGCTGATGCGGTTGGTTGCGGCTGCCCACTGGTTCAACCCGCTGGCCTGGTGGGCGGTCGCCAAGTTCGACGAAGCGGCGGAATGGTCCTGCGATGCGGTGGTTCGGCAACAGAGCGATCGGTCTGCCGCAAACCTAGCCGCCGCCTTGCTGCAGTTGACCGCCCCCAGTCCGCTGGTTCGGCTGGGCGTATCCTCGGCGCGAGGCAATCATGTCGGGATTCGCGTTCGAAAACTGGTCTCCTCCAAACAAGATAAGGAATCGAAAACGATGAAGTTCATCGCATTGGGCTTGGCCGCAAGCATGTTGGTTTTTGGATTGTTGAGGGTCCAGCTGGTAGCCCAAGCTCAAACCAATCCGCCGGCTGCCGCCAGCATCCAGCAGGAGCTGCGTGCTTTACTGTCCACGATTTCCGAATCGGAAGACGACTTGCTGCAGGACTTTGGAGAGACCCTGCAGAGTCGATCCGGACAATTGATCTTGGAGGATCATTTGCGCAGAGAATCGAGTGCGGCGGTCCAGGAACTTCAGGCCAACGTGATTGATATGATTCTGGACGAACATTTTGATGTCACGGAGAATTCAGCCCGCTTAAAAACCGGTTCCGAAGAACTGCGTGAGCGGCTGGTCGCGGCGGGTAAGCAGTCCCAACAAGATATGGCAGACCTGCTGACCACCTGCCGCAACTTGGCAGAGCGTTTGCACGGAGATGACGAAACGACCGGATTGGTTCGGCGCTTTTTGGAAAGCAATTCGGGAGCCACTTTCCTGTATCTGTCGGTCCTACGCGATCGGATGCAGCCAGGCATGGCCATGTTTGGCAAAAGCCTTGGCAAAGTCATGGCACCAGACACCGATGGCACGTTTCATATTCGTCCGGACGCCCAAGAACGTGTGCAGGCCATCGTCGATTTGCGCGAAACCGCGGAAAAGGTATGCGGTAGACTGCATCAAGAACTCGCATCGTGGACAGGCGAGTTAACCCCGGACGACGAATTCAACCAGCGCCTGAAAGAGCGAGCCCAGGATCCCTTGTTGGCCGCCCTGATCGTGGCGGAACCGTTGTTTGAAAAACAGTCGGTGCGGATGAGTATGGTTCACCAGTTGTTAGACCAACTGGACTCGTTGGCGGTCGACACTGCGAACGGTTTAGAGATTCCGGCCGAATCGCGACAAGAGATTACCCGTCTGATGGATCGTTTCGACGCCATCCAAGCTCGCGTAAATGTGGTCCGGCAAGCTCTCGCTGAAGCGCGATCCAAGATTTCCACGTCCGGCAACTTGGAGCAAGAGTTTAGGCGTCTGCTGGAAACCGATGTGGCGTTGATGGCGCTATCTCAAGGCACCGAAATGGCCAACGCCAGCGCGGAAGATCTGGTCATGAGCGTCTTGGGCGAAGCCTTGGAGCAGTCCGATGGACAGCTGACCTTGGTCAAGAACACGGATATGCGTGAGAAGATTCACGAGCAAGTGCAGAATGCGATGCGCGAAATGCGGGTTGCCCGGCGTAAGGCAGGCCCCGTGCGCGACGTTGCCGAGACCATCGACGATCAGGAATTGGCCGACGCCCTGCGTTCTCCGGGTGGCCTGCTAGTTATTAAGAAGCTCGCCGAAAAGAAGCTGTCTGACGCCTTCCACCGCACCTATCTGGATTGGCACGCGGAGATGTTCAGCGAAGACGCTGGACAGCTACAGTTCCGCGGTGAGCACGCGCGCCAGTTGGCCCAAGATCTGATTGACCGGGCCCAAGAAATGGACCGGGAGCTCAGCAACAATGACTTCTAGGTTGAGTTCGCGAAGTCGCTGGCATGGGCAATTCACGACTTGCGCGGCGGCGTTGATCGCCCTGGTGTCGGTGGCGGCGGGTCCGCTCCGACACGCGGCGGCTCAGGATGCAGTAACCCAGCTGGCCGCAGACCAGTCGTTGACGACGGCTTCGGTCGATGCGTACGTGGAACAAGCGGCGCTGCGCGACGGCATTGAGCTGCCGCCGCTGGTGGATGATGACTTGTTCTTGCGACGCGTGTCCTTGGATCTTTTGGGCCGCATTCCAACCAGGGAAGAGCTGCTCCAATTCCGACGACAGCCCGATCGGGCGGCGTTGGTGGGACAGTTGCTAGCGCATCCCGAGCATGCTCAGTTTTGGTCACGACTGTGGACCAACACCTTGATTGGTTACGGACAGTCACCGGCAGTGGACCGCGAGGCGCTGCGCCGCTGGATCGAGCGGCGGTTTACCGATGATCAGGCTTTTGACGAAACGGTGTTTCAACTGATTTCCGCCGAAGGCAGCGCGGCCTTTGATGGTGCTACGAACTTCATGTTGCGTCACGCACGGGATCCCGTAGTGCCCGTGGGACGCATTTTTCTCGGTGTCCAGCTGGATTGCGCGCGTTGCCACGATCATCCTACCGACCGGTGGACCCAGTCAGATTTCGAGGGCATGCAGCGTTTCTTTGCGGGCATGCGACCTCGACAGCCTTCTCCCGGCAATTACCAACTGCAAGATGTCAGTGTCCAGGGAAATGTGCCTCAGTTCTTGACCGGTACCAAGCCCCGGACCGTCCGTTGGCGGCAGGAATTGGCTTTGATGATCACCACCAGTAAACCGTTCGCTCGGGCCACCGCAAATCGTCTGTGGTATCACCTGATGGGCCACGGCATCAGCCACCAACCAGACGCAGTCAACGGCGGAGGGCGATCGGTGGATTTTGCTCTGATTGAAAGCTTGGCCGAGCAACTACAACGCGATGACTTTTGTTGGAAGTCCATGGTCCGCCAGCTGTGCCTTTCTCAAACCTACCAACGACGTTTGTCGACCTCAGGTGAGTCGTGGCATTTGCTCCCTACCGCCAAGCCCATGACACCTGACCAGTTGTTCGTGTCGCTGCACACAGCCATGAACGAACCCATTGTCGAGCGACGCCGAGGGCAGTTTACCCGCGCGGCCACTAGTGCGTCTTTGGATCAACCGTTTCACAACGCCTGGCAGTCCCAGGAACCGTTGGGAGCTTTGATGGGACGCATGAACATGCCATTGCCGAATCCGAATTTGTCGACCAAGCAGTTGTTTGAACAAGTGTTGACGCGTGATCCGACTGATGAGCAAGAACGTCTATGCCAGGATCAACCACGACGCAATGTGTTGTTCGCTCTGCTCAATTCCAACGAGTTTTACTTTTGGCACTAAGCAGCACGTTGTGAATGTCAGTTGATCGTGGACGCAACGAAAAGTTGCCAGCCGCGCCGGACAAAGTAGTGCGCTAAATCATAGGAGAGGGCTCATGGTCAGCCGACGTCAATTTGTAGCTGCCAGCGCGTCTGGATTTGCCGGGTTCGCGTTGCGGCAGGGCGCAGCCGGCGCGTGTTTGACCGAGGCGCTAAGCACTTCGGCGCGACGTTGCATTATTTTGTGGATGGACGGAGGCCCCAGTCAACTTGAGACCTTTGACCCCAAACCCGGTACATCCACAGGGGGTCCAACGACAGCGATCGGAACGGACGTTCCAGGGCTTGAACTTTCCGAACATTTGCCCGAGTTGGCTCGTCGCGCGGGCGACCTGAACGTGGTCCGCAGTCTGACATCACGCGAGGGAGAGCACTTGCGGGCTAGATACCTCAATCACACCGGCTTTCCACCCATTTCCGGTTTTCCGCGTCCCGAGTTTGGCGCTTTGTTCTCCCACCAAATCCACGAAGGTGAATTGCCAGGGTTCGTGTCGCTGGGCGGTTCGGGCTATGGCGCGGCGTATCTGGGGCAGCAGCATGCACCCTTTGCCATTGAGAACCCGACGGAAACCGTACGTTTGCTGAAAGCGCTACGTTCCGGCCGCCGCAGATTCGAACTGTTGGATCAGTTGACCGAAGATTTCGACCGACAGCATGATCTTGACATGGTGCGCCAGCGCAAGGCGTCATTGCAGCGGGTTGAGGGATTGTTGGATACGTCTTTGACTGAATTGCTGGACGTCGATGAGTCCGATGCGGAGTCATCTTACGGGGCGGGGGAGTTCGCGCAACGCCTGTTGATGGCACGGCGGTTGATCGAAGGCGGAGTTGCCTGTGTCGAGGTCAACTTGGGAGGCTGGGACACGCATCAGGACAATTTTCCTACCGTGGCCAGTCTCTGCCGCCAACTGGACGGACCGTGGGCGCGGTTGATTGATGATTTGAAGCGCCGCCAGCTGTGGGACGAGACGCTTGTTATTTGGATGGGTGACTTTGGGCGGACGCCCACCATCAATGCGCTCCGGGGTCGAGATCACTTCCCAGCGATCAGCAACGTCGTTCTCGCTGGCGGGGGCTTGCCCGGAGGCACAGTCATCGGCAAGACATCGCGGTTGGGGAACAGCATCGAGGATCGT
>JANQOL010000839.1 GCA_028289675.1 Pirellulaceae bacterium | reverse complement strand
CCTCCGCGCGAGCGCCAAGGGCGACGTGCGGGTGATGTTTCCTTTGATCTCCACGCTGCTCGAGCTGCGGCAGGCGAAGATGCTGCTGGCCGACGTGATGGAAGACCTGGAGGAGCACGGCCAGCCGTTCAATCGCAATCTGCCGGTGGGCATGATGGTGGAGGTGCCGGCGGCGGTGATGATGATCGACCGCTTTGTCGAGGAGGTCGATTTCTTCAGCATCGGCACCAACGACTTGATTCAGTACACGCTAGCCGTCGATCGCGGCAACGAATACGTGGCCGACCTGTACGCTGGGCACGATCCGGCCGTGCTGAGGTTGATTCGGCAAGCAGTAGAAACCGCCAACCGCCAGGGAGTCGAAGTCAGCGTGTGCGGCGAAATGAGTTCCACTCCCTCGACGGCTTTAATGCTGATCGGACTGGGCGTTCGGATCCTGTCCGCTCCACCAGCCTCGCTGCCGCAAGTCAAACAAGCCATTCGAGGCGTCTCGTTGGAAGATTGCACCCAGCTGGCCGATCGTGCTTTTGAATTCAACACCGCCCGCGAAGTCAACGCTTTTTTACAGAGCCGTCTGGCCGAGTTGTTACCGGAAATGGCCTTGGTTGTTTAACAGGAATTGTTCGTTGGACAAAACCCGACTGAGAATTCGATTTACCAAGTGCGATGATTTGCGCTGGATCAGCCACCGCGATTTGGCCCGCGTCTGGGAACGCCTGCTGCGGCGTGCCAATCTCAAGTTGGTATTCAGCCAAGGATTTCACCCTAAACCTCGCATCAGTTTTCCGTCGGCGCTCGCCTTGGGTGTGGAGGCCCTGGATGAAATCGTGGAGCTAGAAGTTGAAGGCCAGCTGGATGTTGGTCAAGTAAAACGTGACATTGCAGCGCAGCTGCCTGCTGGCATGCGTCTGTTGTCGATCGAATCACCGGCGTACGGTCTGGGCAAAGCGAAAGTGGCAGCCGCCAGCTATCGCATCACTGTCCCAGAGCACTTGCGTGAACCGCTACGACAACGGATCGACGAAGTATTGGCGGCAACACAGCTGGAGATCCAGCGCGAGACCAAAACTATCGTGTGCGACCTGAGCGATCCCAATTTTGACTTGAGATTGGATGACGAACACCTGCTATTCAGTTTGCCGAACGTGGCCGCAGGCACGATCCGTAGCTCCGAGTTGTTGAATCACTTGGGTCTGGGCGAACTTCTAGAGCAGGGCGCCACCTTGCAACGTACTCAAGTTCACTTGCAGGAACCAACTGTGTCCTAGCGTCGCCGACCGGTAAATGCCCGGAGCCCCGAAGACCAAATCACTATCCCAATCAATCACTTGGCAGCTGCGGAATTCGCTGCCTACAACGCAGAAAAAAGAATAGGAACAGATAATGCGGAAAGAAATGCTGATCAACGTCTCCCAAACAGAGGAGTGCCGGATCGCCATCTTGGAGAACTCGGTGCTGGAAGAGCTGTACACCGAGCGAGCCAGCCAAAACAACTTTGCCGGCAACATCTACAAAGGCAAGATTGTGAACTTGGAGCCGAGTATCCAAGCCGCCTTTGTGGACTTTGGAGTTGGCCGCAACGGTTTTTTACATATCAGCGACGTCGAACCTCAATACTTCCGTCAGGCCGGCTACGATCCCGAAGAGATCATGGACGGAAAGATCCCGGGCGCGGACATCGACGATGGCGACGACGACAAATCCAACGGTCGCCCCCCTCGCCGCCGCGGCGGACGCAATGGCATGCGCAGCACACGCCCTCGGTTCAAGCCGCCGATTCAGGAGATCTTCCGGCGGGGCGACGAGGTGTTGGTGCAAGTGATCAAGGAAGGCATTGGCTCCAAAGGCCCCACGCTGTCCACCTACATCAGTATTCCTGGACGCTATTTGGTGCTCATGCCAGCCCTGGGCCGAGTCGGCGTCAGCCGCAAAATCGAAGATGAGAAGCAACGCCGCACTTTGCGCCAGATCCTGCTGGAACTGAATCCGCCCAAGGGGTTGGGATTCATCGTCCGCACGGCAGGACAAGACCGCACGCGGCGCGAGTTGTCTCGTGACATGGCCTACTTGTTGCGGCTGTGGAAGGTGCTGGTGAAGCGGGTCAAGAACACCTCGGGACCGACGGATATCTACGAAGAAAGCGACATGATCATTCGCACGATTCGCGACATCTTCAGCGAAGACATCGATGCGATCTTAGTCGACGAAAAGAACGCCTACGAGCGGGCGCGCGAGTTCCTGCATTTGGTCATGCCTCGCTACGTGGATCGACTAAAGTTGTACGAAGGCAAGGAACCGTTGTTTCACAAATACGATCTGGAAAAGGAGATTGCCAAGATCCAACGGCGCACCGTTCCGCTCAAGGGTGGCGGCTCCATCGTGATCGATCCGACGGAAGCCCTGGTGGCCATCGATGTCAACAGTGGTTCGTTTCGCACCGACGACTCGGCCGAAGAGACCGCGTTTCAGTTGAATATGGCCGCCTCCAAAGAGATCGCCCGCCAATTGCGATTGCGAGATTTAGGCGGAGTCATCGTCAACGACTTTATCGACATGCGTCGCGAGTCCCATCGCCGGAAGGTCGAACGATCCCTGAGGGACGCCATGAAACGGGACCGCGCGCGGACGAAGATCTTGCGGACCAGCCCCTTCGGATTGATCGAGATGACTCGGCAGCGGATCCGTCCCAGCCTGAAGCGGAGCGTTTACGAAGATTGCCCGTGCTGTCAGGGGCGAGGGGTGGTCAAAACCGGCGAAAGCATGGCCATCGAGGTTGTTCGCATTCTGATGATGGCCTGCCAGCAGTCCCGAGCTTCGCGGCTCACCGTGCGCGTCAATGACAAAGTCGCGGCCTACCTGAATAACCGCAAGCGTCGCGAAGTGATGAAGATCGAGGAAGACAATGACGTCAGCGTGCAGATCTTGGGCAGCGAAGCCCTGTTTCCAGAGCACTTTGAATGTGACTGCCGCGATCGCGAAGGCAATCTGATTGCACTACCGTTTATTGAAGAGGCCTAGCGTGTGTCTCCGGCCGAATGAAGCAAGCTGCAGGCTCCATTTTCATGTGGACGACTTCCGAGCGATTTAGTAACCATTCCATGATGCTACGAGCGATGCGTCCGTGCGACTCGCACTAGAGCATTTTTACTTTCGAAGTGACCTGTGTTCGACAAAATGAGCAACCACCATCGTTGATGACACAGGCCATATGTCCGTGCGACTCGCACTAGGCACTGTTGCCCCAGGCGGTACGATATATCGTGCCGCGTGAGGTGTCCGCTTTTTCCCATCTGGCGTTCCGATTTGTGTTGATGACGGAGGGATCCGGCGTAAGCCGCTGAAACTCGAATGAATAGTTACAGTCTGGATTACATCGACGATCTTTACGTCCAGTACATTCGCGATCCGGAGAGTGTTTCCCCGGGCTGGAGGAAGTATTTCGAAGAGTTCTCTTTGGCGTCCAGGGGAACCCAGGTCGACAACCGTTCATCCGGCGGCCAGACATCTTCTGCTGGAACCGCCGTGGCAGTCTCGGCCGGCCCGGACTCCCAAGCGCGGTCGATCCGCGACGAAGCCTTGTGGTTGGCCGAAATGCAGGATCGGGTGGACAACTTGGTCCGCGAGTACCGAGTCCGCGGACACTTGCTGGCCAAACTGGATCCGCTCAAACGGCCGCGGCCCGGCAATCCAGAATTGGATCCCGAGCTCTACGGGCTGAGTCAACACGATCTAGAGCGCCCGTTCAGCTGCGAGAATCTGCAATACGTCAACGGTCGCACACTCGGTGACATTCTGACCAAGTTGCAGAACACATACTGCCGCAGCATCGGTGCCCAGTTCATGCACATTGACAATCGCACTATTCGCGATTGGTTGCAGCGGCGCATGGAGAGCTGCGAGAACCGGCTCGAATTGTCACGTGAAGTCCAGTGCCGAATTTATACGCGGTTGGCGGACGCAGCCATCTTCGAGGAGTTTGTGCGACGTAAGTTTGTGGGCGCCAAAACGTTCTCCTTGGAAGGTGCGGAGAGCCTCATCCCATTGCTCGATTTGGCCCTGGAAAAAGCCGGTCAACACAAAGTCGAAGGAGTGATCCTGGCCATGGCCCACCGTGGCCGATTAAACGTCCTGGCCAACATTCTGGGCAAACGCGCTCAAAGTATCTTTTGGTCCTTCGACGATCCCCGCCCAGACATGCACCGCGGGGCCGGCGATGTACGTTATCACCTGGGCTACAGCAGCGATTGGACCACGTCTACCGGTGCCAAGGTCCATATCTCGTTGTGCTTCAACCCCAGCCACCTGGAATTCGTCAATACCGTGGCCCAAGGCCGCTGTCGGGCGAAACAGGATCGCGTCGGCGACGACCGACACGCGAAGTTTGCGACCATTCTCATCCACGGAGATGCGGCATTTGCTGGTGAGGGCATCGTCCAAGAAACGCTGAATATGAGTGAACTCAGCGGGTATTCCACCGGCGGTACACTGCACGTCATCTTGAACAACCAAGTCGGATTCACAACGGAACCTCATGAAGCTCGTTCGTGCACATACGCTACCGACGTCGCCAAGATGCTGCAGATCCCAATCTTCCACGTCAACGGAGAGGATCCCGAAGCGGTAGCACAAGTAGTCAATCTGGCCATGGACTTCCGCCGCGAGTTCCGCCGAGATGTGGTCATCGACATGTATGCCTATCGCAAGTGGGGCCACAACGAAGGGGATGAGCCCCGGTTTACGCAGCCGCAAATGTACCAGGCCGTCGACAAACGCAAAAGTGTTCGAGAAAGCTATCTGAAGCGGCTGCTCAAGATGGGTGAAATCACCCGTCAAGAGGCAGACGCTATCGCCGAAGTGCGACAAGCAAAATTGGAGCGCGAGTTCGAACTGGCCCAGCAGGAAGAATTTGTCGACGACCTGCAAACCATGGGGGGCTATTGGCAAGGCTATTACGGCGGCAGTGAGCCGGAAAACGACCAGCCGCAAACCGCCATTTCCGCCGAATCCGCTCAGCGGCTCATGCATCAGATTGCCGACGTCCCCGCGGATTTCAATGTTCACCGCAAACTGAAACGCTTCATGAGCCAGCGGGCCGAGATGGCCGATGGCAAGCGCGAGCTGGATTGGGCCAGCGCCGAAGCGCTGGCCATGGGCAGCTGCCTGGTAGAAGGACACCCGGTGCGACTGAGCGGCCAGGACTGTGAGCGCGGAACGTTCAGCCAACGACACTCCGTGCTGCACGACACCGAATCGGGGGCCAACTACACGCCGTTGAATATGCTGTCGCCCGAACAAGCAACTTTTTCTGTGATCAACAGCCCACTCTGCGAAGCCGGTGTGCTGGGATTTGAGTACGGCTATTCCCTGGATTGCCCTGAAGGGCTGGTGGTTTGGGAAGCCCAGTTCGGCGACTTCTGGAACGTGGCCCAAGTCATCATTGACCAGTTTATCACCAGCGCTGAAGACAAGTGGGGCCGACTGAGCCACTTGACGTTGCTGCTGCCGCACGGCTTTGAAGGCGCCGGTCCAGAGCACTGTAGCGCTCGATTGGAACGATTCCTGCTGTTGACCGCCGAGGACAATATTCAAGTTTGCCAACCGTCCACGCCGGCACAGTACTTTCATCTCCTCCGGCGGCAAGCCAAACGCCGCTGGAGCAAACCCCTCGTCGTATTGACGCCCAAGAGCTTACTGAGGCACCCGGCCGTTGTGTCTCCGATGTCGGATTTGACCAGCGGCAGCTTTCAGAAGATCCTGCCAGATACGCGCACCGCGCCCACTCAAACGGATCGTATTTTGCTGTGTGGTGGTAAGGTCTACTACGAATTGGATGAGAAGCGCCGGGAGCTGGGGGCGGACAATGTCGCGATCATTCGCATCGAACAATACTATCCGCTGAAGGAAGAGTGTCTGGTGAACGCGTTGTCCTCCTATCAGCCCGGAACCGATTTGGCCTGGGTTCAGGAGGAACCAACCAACATGGGTGCTTGGAGCTTCATGAAAGTTCGGTTTGGTGACTGCCTGGCGGACAATCAATTTCGTTTGAGACGCCTGTCTCGAGTCGAATCCGCCAGTCCTTCCACAGGTTCGGCCAGCGCCCACAAGCTGGAGCAAGACGAATTGGTGGAATCCGCCTTTGCCAACCTGTAAGTGATCCCTTTTCCCGTCGTAAGAGAAACGAATGATGGTCGAAGTCAAAGTTCCATCGGTAGGCGAATCGAT
>JANQOL010000837.1 GCA_028289675.1 Pirellulaceae bacterium | reverse complement strand
GTACCTGTTGACGCTGTTTTAGCAGCGAGTTAGCTGCGAGCCGGCGGCGAGCAGACTCGCAAGCCAAGCACGCCTGCGGCCCACTGCTTAAACAACATACGGAAACATTGAAATCGCTCCCGCCTTGCCCTCAGTCAGCGATTAATTCCAACTGCGTTGGCAACGCGGGGCCACGCACAGCGGCCATAATGGCTGACTGATTGAAATTTGCCGAAGAGGACATCGTGAATTTCAAGCTCTTCCCGGACACTTGTTGGGCATCCGCAAAGCCCTCGACCAGACCATTCACGATCAGTACCACACCAGCAGCCTCGTCAGGAGCAGTCTTCGCGGCAGCCAATACCTCGCGACCTTTGGAGCTCAAATCAAAACTGAGCGCGCCTCGCTCAGTACGCACTTTGGCCACGTAGCTGGACTCGAGTGCGAACTCTGGATGGCTGACCGTCACGACTTGTCCCAATGGTCCGCGAGTGACGACAGCCGGTGGCAGTTTCAAATCGGGAGACACATCGAACTGTCGACTGTCCGCCGACGGTGGAGCTTCAGACGCGGCGGAAAGCACGTCTCCATTCTCATCGGCCAGATCCTCGGTAGTAGCGGCGATCCAAGCCAATTGCAGCTCTTCGGTGTACTTGAGAGCCTGTTCAATTTGCGTGCGGTGCATCGCCATGGTGTGGACATGGAAGAATTCGTTACCACGCTCGAAATCGATGTCACCGGAGAAATCCTTCCCCAAGCGGCGTAGCAGGATGTTGGTCAAATGGTTGGCATCGACGTCTGTGTTGACGACGCGAAATCGCATCGACGATGGATATACGCCACGCTGGTAGAGCACCAAGCCGATGATGCACAACAGGAGAGCTCCAATATTCAGTGCCGCCACCGATTTGGACCAGCGCGATTCTCGAATGAACTGAATCGTGGTCGCCCCCCAGCCCGGCCGACCAGGCTCCGCACTGGCTAGCTGCCTCGCACTGGAACGAGAGGTTCCAGGTCCGTTGTACAACCACAACGAACCCCAGATTCCCAACGGCAAGCTCAAGGGGAAGGCCGGTGCAATTGGCAACATGGAGACCACGGTCGCCGTTCGCGCCAAACTGGTCGGCCGCGCGACGACGCTGCACAGCCCGGTGATGACTTGCAACAGAGCAACGGGACCAAACATCACGGCGGTCAGTACCGCGGCCATCACGAATTCGACATCATTCAACTCTTCAGCGATGATGTACTCGCCAACGGCCAGCAGCCCGGCGTTCAAGATGCCGCAAAACGGCATCAGGATTCCGAACGTCATCCAGGCCGAACGCTGTTGTTCGTTCCAAGGCGAACTGGCAGTCCTGCTCGCCTTGGAGCTACTTTGATGTTGCGGCCCATACCCCATGGCATTGACGACATCGACGGCCAACTCGTAATCGTTGCGTTTGATGACCAACTCCGCGCGTCCCGTTTCAGCGTTGGGCAAGGTGTCCAAGGTCGAGATCTTGTCGGCCAAAATCACGATTTTGGAACTGAACAAGCCGGAGATCAGGTCAATCCGCGATAACTTGGCAGCCGGGATATCCACCACGTGCGTTTGCGACTTTACCGTTCCCCAGAAGGCGTCGCGCACTCGGTATTCGATACTGAGTACCGAGTCCTTCACATGCACCATGCCTACGGCCTCGGCGAAGCCGCCCATGGCTTCGCAGGTAAACGGCACGGATATCGCCCGCTCCGACGGTGTTGTGACCAACTCGGCTTCGACCGTGGAATGATCCAAGTTCCCTTGTAGCTGCTGCAGTTCAGAGCTTAACTCGGCAGCTTGCTGAAATCGCCCAGCCGGTTTGCGATTCAGAGTTTTCATGACGGTCGCATCCAACCGCGCGTCGGACGGTTGAGGCGTGTAGCCTTGCTGTTCTCGCAGCACACTAGGCGGCTCGTAGCGGCCCAGGGGCAGTTGTCCCGTCAGCAGTTCGTAGAATACAACTCCCAGCGCGTACAAATCGACGCGATGATCGACTTCGTCCGGTGATTCCAAGTGTTCGGGAGCCAAATAGTGCAATGATCCGAGCACCTGCCGCGTAGCGGTCAAAGTAGGCGTGCGGACGGAATCGTCAATGATCTTGGCAATGCCAAAATCGGCAACTTTGATGTTCCCGTCTTCGCCGAGCAAGATGTTTTCCGGCTTGATATCTCGGTGGACCACCCCCTTGGAGTGCGCGAACTCTAGAGCCTTGCAGATGGTGCGCACGATCTCCAGCGCATCTTCGGGGGCCGCACTGCCGACGGCCATTGCCTCACGCAAATTGATGCCGTCGACGTATTCCATCACCAGATACGCTTGTCCATCGTCGGTCTGGCCGTAGTCGTAAATGGTGACGATGTTGGGATGGGCCAACTTGGCCAACGTTTTGGCTTCGCGTTCGAACCGCTCCAAAAAGGCTGCGTCACCGGCGACTTCGCGGGCAATGACCTTCAATGCCACGTCTCGGTCCAGATTGGTTTGGCGAGCATGGTAAATGGCCCCCATGCCACCCTGGCCAATCAGCCGAGTGATCTCCAACTGGGGAAACTGCTGATTGAGTTCACCGATCGACTGCAGCGGCGTTCCGGCTGGCTCCGGCGACGGTTGATGATGAGAGATTCCCAGTTGCAGCAGGCAGGCAGGGCACTTGCCGGTCGAGTCCAGTTCGATTCCACACGCTTCGCACATTGTCGCCATGACACTATGTTCCGACTTCAAATAGATCGAACCGCATCGTCGGCTGCGGTCACACCGGAGGTCTTCC
>JANQOL010000820.1 GCA_028289675.1 Pirellulaceae bacterium | reverse complement strand
ATTGCTCGAGTGGACGAACACCCCCAAGGCTTCGCGCGCGACCACAAAGGACGTGGGCTGCTTCATGCCGCCCTTTTTCAGCTTTTCTAGCTCCTCGTCGGTAACGGGGCGCGAAAACATGCCGACGGCGGTCGGGTCTTCGATCAATTTCTGCCAAGTGGACTCCGAGCCAGCGGCCGAGATGACGACTTTGGCCTCTGGATGAAAGCGGCGAAACCCTTTCGTCCAGCCGTGAGCCAAGGCATCCATACTGGTCGAGCCATAAACCTTGACCGTCGCGTTGGTGACTCCGTTGGGCCGGTAGGGGTCGATCGACTGGAGCATGGCCGTCAGCTGCTCGATCGAAGCCGATTTAGACTGGACCTCTTGCGCCGAAGCTGAACGGCAAACACTGGCTAAGCTCAAGCCGAATAGCAGGAAGAAACTCGTCCAACGAATCAGTCGCTGACTACGATTCCGCACAACCATGAACTCAACTCCCTTAGAGCACATTCTTCAGATGACATCGGTGTCGTTTTCTCGAGGCAGTCCAACCAGGATTAGAGCCGCCACGCGAATTCTAAGCAGATGTCGAAAAATAATCGATCTCGATTTTTTCGAAAGCTTGATAAGCCGCTGCCATGCACGATCGACCGTGGCTCGTGACCGATCGCGACAGAGCCACGCTCTTGGTCAAGGCACTCCGAACATCGCCAGCGATGTGATCGCGAGAGCTAGCTAGCACTGCCCGAGAAGCAGGCAACCAGAAGAGCCAGAGCACTGGGCGGAGAGAGAAGTGACCCCTATGGGACTCGAACCCATGTTGCCGCCGTGAAAGGGCGGTGTCCTAGACCACTAGACGAAGGGGCCCCGTAAGTTCCTTAGGAACCCACGAACTGGGTGACGGTTTTATCAACGCGTTCCCGAATGGTCAAGCCGCGTTGGTCATCGTCCAGGACAGGTTGACGGAGCCCTTGTCTGAGCCTGCTACACGGCACGTAGCTAATCAAGGTCGAGAACGGTCGGCGCGAAACTGCATGCTGAGCAACGTTGCCAAGCCAGATCGGCTACCGGCGGAGGTGGGACGGGCTAAGCGGTAGCCCGTCCAGAAATGAGTAGAGCCCATATCATTACTTTCGTGGCCGAAGGCACTGATATAGGCTCGACAAAATTCTTGCATTTGCAGCAAGAATTGGTTCTAATCTTGGGCGGAGTTCGAAGTCGCGTCGTCCGACTGTTGACTGCGCTGAATCGCGTCATACACTTCACGACGGTGAACCGGAACTTCGCGAGGAGCTTCCACGCCTAAACGGACCTTGTCGCCGCGAATCTCCACGACCACAATAGTGATGTCGTTGTTAATTACGATGCTCTCGTTTTTCTTTCGAGAAAGTACTAACATCGGACCCTTCCTTTGGTTAAATGGCCCATGGCCGAATCCTATCGGTGGATGCTCGGCGTGCTAACTGGTGGGTATATAGGATGTTAGGGCCAGACTACCCCAGAATGGCCGCTACCTTCACTCTACGCACAATGTAGCCTGAGTCAAGAAATCAAGGTGTCTCTACCCCGCTTTTTGTTGTTTTTTTGCAACATCAGGTTCGGATAGTCAACCAGTAGCTACTACAACCGAACTTTCTCTGGATCGGTCCTCGTTGGCCCCGCATGAGCAATCCGTCGCCGGCAGCTTCGCCAACGTCCCGATTCCGACAGAACTTCGCACTGTGGCTGGTCAACTTACTGGTCATTTCTGTGTGTGTTGGCTGGTCCGTTCCAGGTATCAACGAGTCCCATTATTTGCCGAAAGCAAAGCATGCTTGGGATAGCGGTTTTGCGCCTGGCGACCTCTTTTTGGATTCTCACGACTCGCACGTCTTGGCGACCGGCCTCAGTGGATTCCTGAGCCAGTTCCTACCGCTGGCGGCTGTGGCCTGCGTGGGGCGATTACTCAGCTGGTCTCTGTTCGCGTGGGCTTGGCTGCGTCTAGCGGGCTGCTTGTCACTCCCGAACTGGCTTAGTCCAATCAGCTTGGCGGCCTGGTACTTTGCAGTCTATTTTGGTCATTGGGCCGGAGAATGGGCGATTGGCGGTTTTGAGGCCAAATCGATCGCTTATCCTTTGATCCTGCTCGGTGTCGTCGCGCTGCTGGAAGATCGTTGGCCTGCTGTTTGGCTGTGGATGGCAGCCGCAGTCGCGTGGCATCCCGTGGTCGGAGGTTGGGCCGGACTGACCGCCGGACTGATCTGGATGATTGAAGTGCGGGCGGGCCGCTCCAGCATTGCAAGCCAGTTGCCTTGGCTGGCGGCCGGCACAGCCATCGGCCTATTGGGAGTGGTCCCAGCGCTGTCCGGACTGGGCGGGCCGGATCGAGATGGCAACGTCGTGGCCGCTCAGATTCAAGTGTTCTACCGTTTGACGCACCACATGTGTCCCCGCACGTTTGCCCCCGAACGCCATTGGGCGGCCCTGGTCTCGCTGGGAGTGCTGTTGTTGGTGACTTGGCAATGGCGATCCAAGCGAATTGCCAGAACGCAGGCCGATGAAAGTTCTCCAAATCAACTTGCAAATCGGCGAACGGGGCGACTGTTGCAAATCGCCTGGTTTTCCGTCGCATTTGCGGCCATTGGTTTGGTGATCGACGTGGTCCTGGCATCTCGCAGTTTTTTCATCTATCAGCCGCTGCTGGCAGCGAAGCTATTGCGATTTTATTGGTTTCGTTGGGCGGATGTCGCAGTGCCCTTGGCATCCACTAGTCTTGCCTGGTTGTGGTTCATGTCTTTGGCCGGCCCAGGCAATGCTCCAAGTAAAGAACGTTTAGTTGCATCAAACGCCGTCGGGTTTCGGGCGCTGCCGTTAGTTCTAGCTGTTGCAGTCGTTGTCAGTTGTATCGTCTGGCGATCAGCACAAAACTGGGGCGAGAGTCATGCTCCCGCGGATCATTTGGTCGTCCAATCGGTCGGACCGCATTCGGTGGAAACAGATCGTTACGTTGATTGGCTGGCGGTATGTCATTGGATTAGAGACAACACACCGCGGGATTCACTGTGGTTGACGCCCAAGTACCAGCAGTCGTTCAAATGGCACGCCGAACGAGCCGAAGTGGTGTGTTGGAAAGACGTGCCCCAAGACAACAAGTCCATCGTTCAGTGGTATCGGCGCGTGGAAGCGTGCCAACCGCCACGAGACGATCAAGGCGTCCGCCGTGGTCGGACCACCGAGGAATTTGTTAAGCTGGGCCGCGAGCTTGAGTTCCGTTGGCTCTTGGTCGATCGTACGGTCCAGGTGGAACCGCCGGGGTTGGAAATCATGTATCCGATCGACATCGAAAATCGATCTTTTGCCGTATTCCGGATTCCGCCGGCGATGGTCGAATAGCAGAGTAAGTTCGCTAACCGATGTCGTGGCCATTAGAGCGGCATCACGCCAGCATTCGTGTCAACTCCGAAAGCGTGTCCTCCCATGTTCAAACGTGTCAAACGGTCCATTGCCGGTGTCGTCATCGGCTGTTTGTTGATACCTGGTTCTGTCCTGCTGCACGCGTGGAACGAATACCGCACGATTCATCGTAGTCGCGGACTGGCGGAAGCCGCGCAAGTTGTCGTTTCGGTGTCCGATCCGTCGAACTTGGATCCTGAATTGGAAGACCAGCTGGTCCATGTCAGCGGACATGCGGCTACTGACGAAACACTGGTGGATGAACTTTTCGGTATCCGCGAGAATGCCATTCATCTGGCTCGGCGCACTGAAATGTATCAGTGGGTCGAGTCCACCGACCAGAACCGCGAAGGGCATACCGAATACAATTACGACCAGCGATGGGCACCTGGTCGTGTAAATAGCTCTGGCTTTCATCGTTCCGGCCACGACAATCCCGAAGCACATTACTCAGACCTGAATGTGACTGCGGACGTGGTGTCACTGGGTGCCTATCAGCTGAGTAAATCTCTGAAGTCGTCGATGGATCATTGGGAGGCGATTGATGTCAACGAGGCTGCGATCCTGGAGACCTTGGGGGACGAGGCGCATGGGCAGCACCTGGTCATTGAAAATCAACTGTACTGGTCGACCGAAGAGCCGAGTCCGGATAGTCCGCAGTTGGGCGACCAAAGGATTCGGTTCGAAGTGGTGCGGCCGAATGACGTCAGTCTGGTTTCCAGGCAACGGGACAATTCGTTCGTAGCGTTTACGACCAGTAATGGCGAAGAGATTGAGCGGCTGTACATGGGAACGCTTACTGCCGAGCAAGTATTCGAGAAGCTAGTTACCGAAAACACGATCATCGCTTGGGCGCTACGGGCGCTGGGCTTCGCCATTTGCACCGGCGGATTCTCGTTGGCGTTGGGTCCGATTCGCGCTCTCTTCAGCTGGATTCCACTGGTCGGGGATTTGACTGGCGGCCTGTTGTTTTTGGCGGGAGCCTTGATGGCCGCGATTGTGTCCCTGACAACCATCTCCATTGCCTGGATTGCGGTCAGGCCTCTGCTGGGAATTGCCTTGCTAGTGATTTCCGCGGTACTGGGTTACGTCATCGTTCGGCTCAAACGTTCGGCAGCGGACGAAGCTCCCATCATCGATGCCAGCATGCTCGTGGAGTAGCCAACCGTTGGATCCGCAACACGTGCCGGCTAGCATGGACTGTCGTATAATTGAAGAGTGAAGCGAAGCCACGACACTTTTCATCGCAACACATTTTTCGTTGCAACAGGACCGTTTGCTAGGAATGACGCTATGCAGGACGAAATAAGGCGACTGCTAAAAACACAGCCGTTTGCACCATTTACCGTGGTGATGAGCGATGGTACTCATATCACTGTGAAACACCCGGAGATGGCTTGGCTGACGAAGCATTGGCTCTTTGTGACAACAGATGGTGGAGAGACTATCGAACATCTCTACCTTTTGCACATCACACGGCTACAGAGTTCGCAGACGGATGTCGCGTAGTCCACGATTGAGACGCTTGATTCTCGAGTGATCCGCTTCCGCTGATGAACCTATGGCCTGCTTCATCAACGCTGGTGGTTGCCCATTTCGTCGAAGACAGACCACGTCACAAGTAAAGATGCTCTAAGCTTAGTCAAGTGTCAGCGCGAGACGGGAGTTTGAACCCGGGCGCCATCGCTGTTGTGCCACGAACGAAAGTGGGCCCCAAGGTATGAAAATTGGCTCCGTTGGCGGGACCACCGTTCACTTGCATTGGACTCTGAGCGTACTGGTGCTGGCCTATGTTGTGTCAGTGGTC
>JANQOL010000819.1 GCA_028289675.1 Pirellulaceae bacterium | reverse complement strand
GGCCACAAACACTCCCTTGTGAGCCACAATGTTTTCGCGACGCGCCACGGACAGAGCCGTATCAATCAAGTCCGCGTCGTAGGGAGCGCACATGTCCGGAAAGCGAGGTCCCAAACGGTCGTCATTGATGCCAATCAACGGGTTGTCACCCATCAGATTGATATGATCCTCAATGACAACGATGTCGCCGTCGCTAAAATACGGATGCATTCCTCCGGCGGCATTGGACACCATCAACAGATCGGCACCCATGGCTTTCATGACACGCACGGGCAACGTTATTTGCTTGAGGGGATACCCCTCGTACATATGAAAACGGCCCTCCATGGCCATGACCGACAACCCGCAAAGGTTGCCGCACACCAGCCGTCCACGGTGGCTAGTCGCAGTTGATTTCGGAAAGTGAGGGATGTCTTCGTATTCGATCGATGCCTCAACATCGATTTGATCGACCAGGGGACCTAAGCCGGTACCCAAAATGATGCCCACCTGACATGTTTGATTCCACTGACCACGTATAAACTCGCAAGCGTCTTGAATGTGGTCATGCAGTTCTAACATGAAGAAGGTCGCAGCAGAGGCGGAACGAAACGAATTGCCGACGAACGTCGCGAGCGGCCCGCATTAAAACATCTGCTGATCGGTTGCACAACACACCAACAGACGTCATTTTAAAGTTCTGAAAATTTGACACTGTTCGATTCGCGCCACCCGTCAAATTCAAGCAGCCGCGAGTTTGCCGAAACCAGGTTTTGGCTTCGCGCGAGTGATCGTTGGCATTTCGAATTGGCCTGCAACAAATTGTCAAATAATTTTTTGCCGGTAAGCTTGTCGCGAAGTGTGGCTGAGACGCCGCAACGCACGAAACTCAATTGCCCGAGGATCTACCTGAATGGAACGTCGTCGATTAGGTCAAAGCGGTATCTCGGTGACCGACATTTGCATGGGCACGATGACGTTTGGCAGTCAATGTGACGAGTCCACGTCGCACGCCATCTTGGACTGTGCTGTAGATGCTGGCATCGACTTCCTAGATGCGGCGGAGATGTATCCCGTCCCTCCCACGGCCGAACTATTTGGACGCACCGAAGAGATTGTGGGCCGTTGGTTGCAAACACGCCCACGAGATCAAGTCATCGTGGCAACGAAGATTACGGGTCCGGGGCACGGCTGGTTCTCGCCGCCGGTACGCGGTGGACGAACGGCCTTGGACGCGCTGCAGTTGACTCGGGCGGTCGAAGCTAGTCTCCAACGGCTGCGTACCGATTACATCGATCTGTATCAGACACATTGGCCAGATCACCACATGCGCTACGAAGACACGCTGGCAGCGCTCGGGAAGTTGATGGACCAAGGAAAAGTCCGAGCCATAGGCTGCAGCAACGAAACCAGCTGGGGACTCATGAAGAGCCTCTGGGCGGCCGACAAGCACGGCACACCTCGCTACGATACCGTCCAGAATAACTTTAGCTTGATCAATCGCCGCTGTGAGAGCGAACTGGCCCAAGTATGCCGACAAGAAGCGGTCAGCCTGCTCCCTTATTCTCCGCTGGGTGGCGGGGTCTTAACAGGCAAATACAACGAACAACTGCCGCTGGGGGGCCGCTTTACGGACTACATCCAAAATGGCGGTCCGCGCCAAAAGGTGATGGCAGCTCGTTTTGTGAATGATCGAACACTCGAAGCCACGCGTCGATTCGGTCGCATCGCCGAAGACATTGATGTCTCTCCTGCCGCGCTGGCGGTCGCTTGGAGCAGGCAGCACGATTTTGTGGCCTCCACCATCATCGGCGCTACGTCAGTGAAACAGCTGACGGAATCGCTCGAGGCCATCGACTTGATACTGGATTCAGAAACGCTGGAGCGCATTGATGAGGTTGAAACCGACATTCCGTGCAGTTTGAGGGAAGACGGCTTGCGTCGTCTCTAGCCCGGCATTTAGAGCCAGCAAACCCTGACATCTTCTACTGAAGGATCTATTGTGGCAGCGATTAAACGGATTTTGATCACGGGCGGAGCCGGTTTCCTGGGCTCTTACATGTGCGAGCGCTTGACCTCAGCTGGTCATGACGTGATTTGCTTGGACAACTTTTTCACCAGTCAGAAGTCCAACGTCGCTCATTTGCTGGACCTTCCCAACTTCGAACTGATCCGGCATGACGTGACGTTGCCAATCTTTTTGGAAGTGGATGAGATCTACCACATGGCCTGCCCCGCCGCGCCTGGGCACTACCAGTTCAATCCCATCAAGACGATCAAGACTAGTGTGATGGGCTCCATCAATCTGCTGGGCATGGCCAAGCGCTGTGGTGCGAAGATCCTGCAGGCCAGCACGTCGGAGATCTACGGCAATCCCACGGTGCATCCGCAGCCCGAAGACTACTTTGGGAACGTCAACACCGTCGGGCCGCGATCTTGCTACGATGAAGGTAAGCGGGCCGCCGAGACACTGTTCATGGACTATCACCGCATGAATGGCGTCAATGTGCGCATCGTACGAATCTTCAACACGTACGGGCCACGCATGCATCCCTACGACGGACGCGTTGTATCCAATTTCATTCGTCAGGCAATGACGGGCAACGACATCACCATCTTCGGCGACGGCAGCCAGACACGCTCTTTCTGCTATCGAGACGATTTGGTCGAAGGCATCATTCGCATGATGAATGGTCCTGATGATTTTGTTGGACCAGTCAACATCGGTAACCCTGGTGAGTTCACCATTCGCGAGTTGGCCGAGTTGGTCATCGAACTGACCGGCGCGAACGTCAAACTGATCGAACAGCCGCTGCCGGCTGACGACCCAGCGCGTCGGAGGCCGAATATCTCATTAGCTAAGGAAAAACTGGATTGGCAGCCAGGCATAACGTTACGCGAAGGTCTGCAAAAGACGATCGAGTGGTTCCGAGGCATCGACCTCAGTCACTACCGGCCACCGACGCCGAACTACACGTAGCGGGGCTGTCGATTTCGCGCCTCATCCACATACCAGCACCGCTTGTTT
>JANQOL010000806.1 GCA_028289675.1 Pirellulaceae bacterium | reverse complement strand
GCTCCGCGAATGAGAGAAAACATGCACGCGTTCACACAGTGAACAGCCACTTAGAGGCCTCAGAAAACAGCCGCACAAGAGTCCTGAACTCATGCAGATCGACGCTGATGGCCGCCACCTTACTGTCCGGGCACCTGCAAAGATCAATCTTTATTTGCAGGTGCTAGGCAAGCGCGAAGATGGATTTCATGAAATTGAAACCGTCATGTGCCCCATCGACTTGTTCGATGAGTTAGTGATCGAAGCCTGGGACCGACCAGACATTGAGTTATCGATCGATTGCCCGGCCGCCGATCCCGCTGACCCCGCGTGGCAAATCCCTGCCACCCAGCAGAACCTAGTGGTCCGCGCTGCCGAAGCCGTCCGCCGAGCAACGGATGCCAAGTCTGGCTGCCGAATCCAGCTGACCAAGAACATTCCGGCGGCCGCGGGGCTAGGAGGCGGCAGCAGCGACGCGGCCGCCACGCTGGTGGCTTGCTTACATTTGTGGGCCAGCTGGGACCGGAAACTGGCGCTCGAGCTGGCGGCGCAATTGGGTAGCGACATTCCTTTCTTCCTCGGCAGCCAGGAACGCATCGGCCTGGCGCGAGCGGTGGGACGAGGAGAAAAATGCAACTTGTTGGATGCCGCTCCTCCGCTGCAAGTGTGCATTACGCATCCACCCTCCGGCTGCTCGACACAGCAGATCTATGCGACTCTGCAAGGTTTGGATAGGGGAGGCCCGAAAGAGAACCATGCCGAGGAAATAATGCATGCATGTAAAACTGGGCAATTTCAGAAGATTGGCGCACAGCTGTTCAATGCCTTACAATTGCCTGCTTACCGCTTGAATGAGTGGGTTGAGCGTCAGCTAACCCTCTTAGCCAATTGTGGTTTTCAGTACTCGCTAATGACGGGCAGCGGCTCGGCTTGCTTTGCATTGGTGGATACCGACGACCCCGGGGCTCTTGAGCGTCGTGAACAGGTCGTTGGTCGCGCGAAGAGTCTAGGAATCCAGCGGGTTTACTTCACGGAGGCTTGGTACGGGCCATCAATTGAGCAACAACTCGGGGCCCAACCGAGGTAGCGATGTCCGTGGATTTCGAGCACCAGCAGGGGAGCGACAGCTGTGGACATCACCGAGGTTCGGATCAAGCTCATGGAAGGATCCGAAGACCGTCTACGGGCCTTCTGCTCCATCACCTTCGATAACTGCTTTGTCGTTCGCGATTTGAAAATCATCGAGGGAAGCCACGGGCCATTTGTGGCGATGCCCAGCCGCAAGCTAACACACCGCTGTGGTCGCTGCGGGAATAAGAATCACATCCGGAGCAATTATTGCAACAACTGCGGCTCTCGACTTCGCGATAACCGCGGCGCCCAGGACGACGAGGCCCCCAATAAGCTGTATGCCGACGTCGCCCATCCAATCAATCAGTCGTGCCGCGACATGATCCAGCAGCACGTGGTGGACGAATACCACCTGGAGCTGGAGCGAGCCAAGATGCCCGGTTACGTTTCCCGTTACGACGATGCGTACGAGAGTGGTGACGCGTCGCAGGCTGAATCCAAGACGGCTGGCTCGCAATCAGGTAACGCTTCGTCCAGCGTTCCGCGTCCACATCTTCATAAACGTTCACCTTCGGCAGATTCGGCGATGTCGCCGGGCGACGAACCGGCCTCGGGCCAAACATAGCGCCGTTGCCTGCCTGGGATGTTTGTACGAATCAGGGACCACTGGTGCGATCGCACGGACACATGACCTAGGTCATCAACGTTGAGGATTGCACCGCATCGTCGAAAGCAGGCACGACAAAGAAAATAATGCCCTAACGACGCTTCTTGGCTGCCTTCTTGGCGGCAGATTTTTTGGCAGTCGTTTTCTTCACTGCCTTGACCTGTGTGGCCGACTTTTTCTTAGCCGGCGTTTTCTTAGCCGCTGCTCCGGCCGACCGAGCTTTCTTCTTTTTCCCGAAGGCGACCTCCCAGCCATCAGCGTACTTTTCCGTTGAACCTACGCGCGTAATAGTCATGCAAGATCTCCATAATGTGAAAGAAGGAAGGTGATTCAGGAAGGGCTGCCGTGCAATTGATGCTGTGATCCGACGCAGGTCGAACTGCAGCGGTGGCGAGTGGACGCCCGACCGAAGCATGCTCCGGATTGGCAACACGGAACTCGCTTTATTATCGCGCGTCACGCCCAAGGTCAAGTCGCAACGTCACAGTCGGCAGTTGCCGATCTCGGTTTCCAAAATGGCAGACGCTCCGACTTGTTC
>JANQOL010000803.1 GCA_028289675.1 Pirellulaceae bacterium | reverse complement strand
CAACAAGTGTTTTTATCAGCTGGCGTCCCTCATTGAGCTGGAACAGCCAAGACTCATCTCGACCAATGGTGATGTCTGCTCGAGAACTACCGCCGCTGGAGTCATTCGGTCATCGTCAACAATTGTTGTTGGGGCTGGCCGAGCCGCAGCGCGTTGATCCAGAGGATCCGAGCAGCGAAATTGTCGAATCAGACCGGCTGATTATCGAGGAGAGCCACCGGCTAGCCAGCTTGCCGCCGCATCAACGACCTCTGGAATTGCAGCGTGCGCTTCACCATCTGGCCGTCCAGGATTCGTTGGAACGTTTGCCGGCAACACTGGACGATACCGGAGAACGAACACTGATGCCGGCCCATCCGCCGGCCAGTGTCACACTAGCTGAGTTGAGCATTGCGCTTTCCGAGGTCGATGGCCAGTGGCAGTTCAGTGCATCGCAGACTAGCACTGTGGACACGGCAGTTCGTCCGATTCATTTGGCAACGTCCACGCTGGTAGCCCTGTTGGCGGGCCAATCGGGGGTTGATTCTCCAGCTGTCACAGGACCTCAGATCGACGCAGATGGTGTCACAGTCGATTCGACAACGCTCACGATAGCTTTACCAACGACATCGGAGATACACGCAGCGAGCATTAGCTTGGACAGCTTTTCAGTGTCTGTTTTCTCCGATGCAACTGGCTGGGAAGAGATTGTCATCGATTCGGTGACCTTCGACAGTACGACCATGCAAATCGAGCTGGTGCTCGACGTGGCCCCGGCTGGGGAGCTAACCAGAATCATTGCCCGAGGCACTGGGCCGACACCCCTATTGGGAATCGACTTGTTGCCCCTAGCCGGCAAACTCGGGCAAACGGCAGCATCGGATAGTGGTCAAGATTTTGTTATTACGATACGGAACTAGACATGGCTACCATATCTTCCAAACCTGCGTCGAACACGGCCAGCACGTCCTCTCGCGGTGGAGTAGCTATCATTCCATCGCCGTCGGAACTCACTCGGCTAAACTACTTCGACGGCAAGTTCCTCAAGGCTGATGATCTTCAGCTGGAACAATCGGGGCATCGGCAGCTGGTCTCGTTGTCCAACGTCGCTGGCGGCTCTGGGATCGTACATGGGTTCGATTTGCAGATGTCTCCTTGCGGAGCTCAACTGGACTTGGGAGCCGGACTGGCGATCGATCCACACGGCCAAGTGTTGCATTTACCGCTGGCTGCATCTATCGGCATCGCGGATCTGCTGCAGCAGTCTCGTTCCGTCGACGCGGCAAATGACGGATCGCCAAACTCCATGTTCGCTGACTGCGAAACCCATGCCGCCGAACCTGCAACGCCGGTGGTGGATTCCACGGACTTCTATCTGATTACCATCAGTCATGCCGAAGCCTATTGCGGAGAGGAGGACGTCGTCGGCAACCTTTGCCAACCGGCCTGCGTCGACAGCATGCAGCGGCCGCTGATTCGAGAGGGAGTACTGGTGCGGGCAGCTCCGTTGTTATTGTGCACGCCCCTGGCGGCCTCATCCAGCGTTAGCCTAAATCGCTGGCACTTGCGAAGCCAAGTTGCGTCGGCCTATTTTCGTGGCGAGGATGCGGGCGATTCGCTCTCGGCGACGGGTTTGCAGTCGGAGATCTGGTGCCGCGGTGCGACCTCATTCTCAGGAAGCGAAGTGCCGATTGGTGTGCTGGCGCGTATAGGCAGCACCACGCTGTTCTTAGACGCGTGGACGGTGCGCCGCGAACGGATGGAGACGCCGCCACAACGCTACTGGGCTGGACATCTGGCGCTACGGCCGTGGAGTCGATTCCTGGCACAGCTGCTGCAGTTCCAGTGTCAGTTGCGTTCGTGCCTGGCTGACCAACTTCCGCCGGGCGAAGACGATCCTTGCCACGATGCTCACAAGGTGATCGGACAAGCGTCCGAGACGATGCAGTCAGCTGTCAAGTACTATGCGGAGGTTTCGCAGCGGTTGGCGACTAGCGGCGCCCTACCGGCCGACGAATTCGACCGGTTTCAAGCGCAAGTCGACGGACTATCCCAGTTGCAGTCCAAGCTGTTGGATACCAAGTCGCGTTTCTCGGGTCCGCCGCACCGCATGCTGATTCGCTGTGGCATCATCGAATTGCCCAGCGCGGGTTACCTACCAGTCGTCCCGCTTTCGAACGTGTCGGTCAACGCTCAAGTCCGTCGGCTGTTGGGCGAAGGAGTCGATTTGCGGTTTTGTGCCGTGCGTCCGGACTTTATCCCCCATGCGTTGGAAGAAGCTCAACACATGGAACGTATCAGCCTGTTGCAAGGCCTGGATGACAACGCGGCCAAACCTGAGGTCGATGTGCTAGTTCCGCACGGGGAAATCCTAACTGGAACGTCCGTCGCGCGGGGCCGGTTTTACAATCTCGACGTCCGACTCCATGCAGGTGGAGTTGCACTGACTCAGCTAATCATTTCCGGCAACAACAAACGCGAGTCATCCAACGACGTACGCTCCTTTCTGACTGCCCAAGGATCGGAATCGGTGTTTTCAGGGGTCGCCCGTGGTGAACAATCTGCGGCCGGCAGTACCAGCTTGAACGCGGCAGCCGTGCAAGTCGAACAACCCAAGACCGGCTTTGATCGTACCGACGTTCCAGCTTCATCTCGCGTACCGTTCTTGAAACACGCGGCGGTGGCTACTCAGTTGACTTGCGATCAAGATCCGTTCGAGATGCGGCGACTAGAGGTCACGCGGGTGCACGCAGAGGTATCCCAACTGCTCTTTGGCAACGTGGTTCGCTTCCGATTTGGCGGCAACTTGCAATTGCGACACCAACTTCGTCAGTCAACAACGCATAGCCGGCTGCAATGCAAGTTGACCGGTACCCTGCTGTCGGATGTTCATGGTCCCAACGCGGCCAACGTCAGCAGTCGCACCATAGCCGTGGACGAGGACGTCATCCTAGAGCGGCAGCTTGGACCCTCGGGACAACCACTGTATCGGCTGACGATTCCTCAACCGGACATTTTGGGGGCCGCCCGGCGGCAGGCGGACTTGCAATTCACGCGGAGTTGGTCCGACGCAGACACCTGGCTGGCGTCCGCGTCTCTGCTGACTCGCAACCAACCTAAAACAACGGCAGTCCGTCCGGCACCGACCGAAACTCCGCTGTTCGAAGTCCGCGCCAGCCGCGATGCTGCAGCCGGTCGCCCCGGACATCCCGCGCATCAACGAGGAATCACTGCATTGCGGGCGATCGGCAGCGCCATGGCCGATCCGCATTTCGAGGAACTGGCGGTTCGCGGCCTTTTTCCTCCCGCCGAGCAGTCAGCTGCGGAGGTAGTAATTCGCGCGCGGGAAGACTGGGTGATGTTTCACCGCCGACGCCGCAAGCAGTGTGCGCACGACGCGGCTCCTCTTCCGGGCTTGGCTCAGCGAACCTATCGTCTTTACGTCATTGCTTTGGATGATGCACAGCAGCGTGAGGCCTTGATGCAGGCTCTGCAAGACAGTGATAGTACGGCCATCGATGCCTTTCGACCCGCTGTGGTAGACCTGGTGCGATATTCCGCAGGCATTCACACTCTGGACACACCTGCGGACGAACTGCGGCGGCAGTGGCAAGCCATCGCACCATCCAATTCTCAGGTACTTTATAGTGCTATAGCCAGTCAAGGAGTGGCCTTGGACGAGGGGCCGGCACTGGCAGGAGCCCGGTTAAGTTCTGCAGTGTCGGCTATTTCGCCGGTTGCTCCAGCTGTCGACGATGCGCAGCAAGAGGTCTTGCCCCGTATCCCAGTGTCGGGCAGTGTGACCGCCGAGCCCCATGACGGCGTCATTGTGATTGGAGTGACTGCGCTCGCAACAGAGTGCCACCGGGTCTTTCGGGCCAGCCGTGAGCAAGCAGATAACATCGCTGAACTAGACAACTCGGTCTCACCCAAACTGCTCCCCCAACTAATACAGGAGTTAGGCGGCCAGGAGCTCGGGACGGCTCATTTCAAGGAAGGCAGTGATCAAATGGTCAGTGACGTTGGCGAAATCGTGGACGCATGGAATCAAGCCGGAAATGGTCCACTGATGAGGATCTTGACCTTTACACCTCGTCCTGATCAGCCGCCGACCGCCGAACAGGTACAGCAAATTGAGTTGGCAGGAACGCGCTCGTCCGGAATCGGCGAGCCGCTGGCGGCGGTCGCGGCCGAGATATTGCATCCAGAAGAACCTGGAGAGTTGCCCGGTTGCCCCACCATTACGGTCTTGGTGGCTGCAGTTCCGACATCTCAGACGATTCAACACCAGGTGTTCGGAACGATAACCCCGCTGACGTTTGAAGCACTGCACAAGGAAATACGGACTACCGGACTGAGAATCGACGCCCTGCGGAATCCGCTGGGACAAGTCGAATTGGAGGCGGATACACAAAAACCTGATCCGGAGACACTGGCCGACGTGGTGCGGAATTGGAAAGACGACTTCCCGTCAGGCCAAAACAGTCCAGTTCAAGTCTTGGCCGTTTCGCGGCGAGACATCTCCGCGCCAGACCAACATGAGCTACATCGGCAACGTAGCCAATTAATCCAGCAGGAAATCACCTCGCTGCCAGTCGAGCATCTGCGGAATGCCAACGACAATTTTCCCCCAGATGCCCGATCGATTACGCTGATCGTCGTGCAAAGGCGAATCGATTAGCGCATTTCTACTTTTGGTTTAGCTTGCTCCCGACGAAGCAGTTTCTATGTTGGTGGTGCCCAGTGCGCATGTAGGCAAGTTGGAGTGTAGGCTTCAATAGCTTCCGGTGGGCCTCGGTACTCGGACGGCTGAAGCCTGGACTCCAGCGGACCAATATCGAGAGCGACCCAGGGGCATCGAACCCTCCCGACCCCAGGAAAGTTGCCTACCCCAGGAAAGTTGCCTATGAACGGCCAGATGACGATCGTCCAAGGACACTCCTGGTGCCAGGCGAAATAGCTCCGGTTAGCCACCGAAAGCCAGCATGGCACCTAGCCCCACGCGTGCGATCAGTCCACCCGCGACCAAGAAAAGTGGAATCTTGAGCTCGTCGAAATTCAACAGCCCATAGACGATGCTCAATGGTGAGATGATGAGGCAGCCGATGCCCCAAATAATCTCGCCCTCAGAAAAGGCGGTCACCACGATCCACAACCAACCGATGACGCCAACTCCGGCAGCGATCAGCGCCAAGATTCCTATTAGACTGGCCATGGTATGTTTGCTCCTGACAATCACAAAGTTGAGGCAATGGGGGCGCAGCGAAACTGATACAGCGAAACTGACACTGATCGCAGTGGTCTGAATCTGATTGTAAATAGTATGGAGCGTCCCAGTGGGTGTCGCCACAACGGAATTCGCTGAGAACCTCCACGACAACCCCGTAGCGGGCCGGAGTACCCGTCCTATGGTGAGACTTCAGATGGGTTCTTGATGGGCCAAAGACACTAGCCACGGTTTTCTCACCAAAAATCGCCGCTGGCGAGATGCGGCTGATCTCCGCAATTCGAATTTTGAGTTGTTCTGCTCGTTCGCCTACTGAGTTCGACAAGCTGCGGGAAATCGCGTATGTTTGCGACATGCTCAGCGGGCCGAACTGATATTGCACTCGGTACGCTCGGTCGCAACGACATTTGGCCAGGAAGACCAATGACGAAACGGCTCCCATCGTCTATCCCGGGTCGCACGGAAAACAAACCGGTACGGGGGCCGGTCTCTCAACGTTGTCGGCGATGAAATTTACTTCGCAACTGATCCTGTGGTTCGCTGATCGGCCAAAGACGGTGGCCTGTGCGGCGGCCTTGATCACGGCCATCGCCCTCTTGGGCTTGCCGTCCTTGGAGATCGACGACAATTTCAACAATCTGTTGCGTCAATCTACTTCCGCCGAACGCGGTTTAGAACTGGAATCGGACGACAACACGTGCCTGTTGCTGGTCGAGGGTGACCGATTGCTCGAGCCCACCGAGTTGGAGCTGTTGCGGGAGCTCGTCATCGGACTTGCCGAACTACCTCAGGTCGAGGCGGTCCACTCCATCTTCGATGCTCGCAAGCCCGTGCGCTTCGGTCGGTATTACTTGCCGCTGATGTCGCAACGGTCGAATGCCGAGGATTCAGCAGGTCTGCGGCAGCAAGCTCTTGAGCATCCGGTAATCGCGGGCAAGCTACTGTCGACCGATGCCCGGACGACGTTGGTGCTGATTGAATTGAACCCAGAGTTGCAACGAGCCAGCGAAACCATGCTGGTACTCCAGCAAGTCCGTGAGCTGGCCGATACGACGCTCCGATCATCGGGGCTGACAATCAGCATGACCGGCATTCCAGCTTTGCAAGTCGAAATGACCGAGTCGCTCAAATGGGAGCAGGTAGTCTTTATCTCCGGTGCTGAAGTGGTCGGATTGCTTATCAGCTTCCGGGTCTTTCGCAGTTTGGCGGGAGTGCTGATTGTCCAGTCAGGTCCGATGCTGGCCGTGATCTGGAGCCTGGGATTGATGGCGATCCTTGGCGAACCGCTCAATGTTATTAACTGTGTACTAGCTCCGTTGGTACTGACCATCGCCCTGACCGATTCGGTGCACTTACTGCTGCGCATTCGAACGACTCGGGCTCAAGGCGAGTCGCGATCCGCTGCGGTTCGGCAAGCGTTACGGCATGTGGGTCCCGCTTGTTTGCTGACATCCTTGACTACGGCCATCGCCTTCGGTTCGCTGGTTGCGGCCGATATCGAAGTTATCCGTCGATTTGGTTGGACATGCGCGATGTCCGTGATTGCGGCCTTCCTGGCAGTCATCACCATCGTGCCCTTGTTGGCCGCCACTCCATTGGGAGATTTCCTGGTTGGTCGTTCCCAAACGGGAAAAGGTAACTGGACATTCGCCTGGGTGGCTTGGTTGGACCAGTTCGTGACACGAGGACGCACGGCGATTTGCATTACAGCCATTGTTGGTACGTTGGGATTGTTGGCGGTCTCCACTCGCCTCCAGCCAGATATTCAGATGCAGCAATTTCTGCCCAGCTACGGACCGGCCTTGGAGGCGTTGCGGAAGTGCGATCGTTTGTTTGGCGGCTCGCTTCCGGTGTACATTATTGTCAGCTGGGATCAGTCGACCCAGCAGTCGGAGCTGTTGGAAGCGCTTTCCGAACTGGAGTCCATTGTCGAAGGCGACCAACGTCTGAGTCCACCCATCTCCATTATCAGCCTATTGCGGTCGCTTACGCCGGCATCGACCACCGCTTCCGACGGCAACTTCGTGCCTGAGAGCATCGCCGCTCTGCGATATCTGCCAACGGACAAACTGCAGCGATTACTACGGCTGCCTGATCGACAGACGGTGGTGATTTCACGGATTCCTGACGTAGGCACGCGGCACGTGCTGCCGATCTACAAAGACCTGAAGAGTGAATTCCAACAGCTCGAGCAACGCTGGCCCAGTTTGCAATTTCGAATGTCCGGCTGGACCGTCAGTGCCGGACAACTTTCACGGTCGATGCTGGGCGATATGATGACTAGTTTGTACATCGCCGTACTCATTTCGTTCTTGATTTTGGTGGCCGCGTTTCGCTCGCTGCACTTGGGGCTAATCAGTCTCGTTCCGAATCTATTTCCGTTGGTGGCCACGAGTGCGACCATGGTATTGCTGGATTTGCCACTGCACTTCAGTAGTGCCACGGTTTTCAGCGTTTGTTTCGGCATCGCCGTCGACGACACCATCCACTTCCTATCGTCCTATGTTCAGCAAATCGAGTCTGGAGCAAAGCGGGGCATCGCGATCCGTCACACGTTGCGGCGCGTCGGGGAGGCACTGGTGGCCAGTACCATTATCATGGTGTGCGCGTTTGGAGTGGTAGTCTTTAGCCGGGTACCGTCGATCCACGAGTTCGCCTTGATTTTCATTGTCGTACTTGGCTGGGCCCTCCTCGCGGATTTGTTGTTTCTGCCGGCCCTGCTGGGCTACCAGTTTCGCCAACGATCGTCCGGGCGCTGACGGCTCCAGGTGGGCTTCCAGTGTGGGCTCTATCGGCTGGTCTCGGTGCGGAAAACGTGGAATTGGGCGGTGACACTGGTACGAAAGCGACCTTTGGGTAATACTTGCGGGTCATCTAGCGTTACCTGATCTGTTTGCCACCACCCGAGGGCTCCGCCCGAATCGTTGCTTGGCATTGATCTTGCCTGCACGGTCCGAGCAGAAGGCGGAAAATTGGCGACACTTCCCGAGGCAAATGACCGTTCCTCCAACGTTCTAAACCCAGCTCCGACGACAGCTCTCAGTCTGGGCTCCATCGGTCGACTGATCAGCGGGTTTGGTGACCTCAAGACATCGCAGTATCGCGATCCGGTGACTGACACTGAAAGCATGGCTCGCTTGTGCCGCGTAACATTCCGGCCGTTGCCCGAAGGTTTTGACAACCGGCAAGTCTTGGAATTGCGCCAACAGTTGGAGACTGAGCTATCGCAGTTCGGGGTTGAGGTCGTGCCCTGGGAGCAGGCGACCGTTGATTTCTACCAAACCGGCTACGTACCGTGCCTGGGAAAGCCTTGGAGTTACAAGACGCGTGGGGTGCTTGGCAACATCAATGCAGTGATCGACGTGGAGCGGCCGCGCTCTTGGAAAACGCAACTGGGTGTGGCGGTAACCGAGGCGCTGTACATGGCCGGCCGATGGATTCGCCGGCAACAAGCTGAGGATTCGTTACCAGCGATTGCCAGACTGACCTTGTGGTCCGAAGACTTGGCAGTTCGCAATTTGATGGATCATCGTCGAACTCAAGTACTTACGTTGGCGGACGTGGACGAGCGTTTGACGTCCGCTGAAGAACCTTATGCGAATCGAGTGCAGTTGGGGCTAGCGGCGTTGGCGCACAACTTGGCCCATATGGTCTTGGGATTGTCCGGTTCCAAGATATCCATGATCAATCTAAACATGGCCGATTCGACTTACGAGCAGTCGGAGCTACGCCATTTTACGCGGCATGTGGTGGTGCCCAAGTTGTTCGTGCCCATCGTTCCACTGTTGCAATCCTACTTTGAAGTGCATCATCACGACCCTGACCAGCATCAGGAAATCGCCGATGTCGCGGAAATGGGGCGACAACTGGCTCCGACCGATTTGCTACCCGCTGGCCATCGTATTAAGAGCGTTTTGCGGAGACGTTCGCGCAGCGACATTGTGAGGCTTTATGCGGACGGGCGAACGGGTGTGTCTTTCGGGTTTATTGCCTGCGTGGAAAAACCTCGCTACGTGGGACCGCCTGAGATTGATGCCGCGGAATGGGGCGAATTGGAGCCCTGTCAGGTCTATCCGCCGGAAGAATTGCGGCGCACGCCGGCGGGCCGCTACTACGTACGGATTCAAGATGAGGGACATGACGTTTATCGTCAGGTGCCGGATATCTGGTTGGCCAGCTCACGATCGGGAAGCAACAAAACGGACTTGGATGTTTCCCGCGACGTGATTCGCATTGGCTATGATGGTCGCTTTCACATGAGCCTGCCACGCGGAACGGAAGCGGATGATCTCAGGCCTTCCTTTGATATCCGCGTCATGTTGGCTTTAGCGTTGTCGACGGCGTTGCACCATCCGGAGTGGATTGAAGATGGAGCCGCCATGTTTCATTTTCATGGCTATCCGTCTCGGGACTGGTTGGAACCCGATGATCTGTTTGCCGGCGCCGAGCATCCCACAGTACCCTGTGGCACGTACGAGGCCGGTGCGCTAAACTTCCAAGCGATGGCCCGCATGGCGCCACAGTTGAAGTCGCCAAACAGCCTGGCATGCACGATTGAACCCGATCACGGGACGAATATCATTGCTCGCGATTGGCGACATCTGGTGCGTCGCGTACGCGAAGGAGTCGAGCGCGGTGAAATCGCATTGGGCAACAAACACTTTCATTCGTTGTTGAACTATGACTTCGAGGACCCTTCCGAGCTGTGCATGTATTAGTTGGGTCGTTGGTGTGCATAGCTCGTATCATCAAGGTCGGCGGTGAGCGATGCGAGTCGCGGGGACACATGGTCTGTGTCATCAACCATGGTGCTTGCTCATCTCATCAAGAACGGGCTCCAGCAGAAGCAAAAATGCTCGCAAGCGCCCGAACACGTCAACGCTCGAAATAATTGCTCTAAACAGTCATGGCTGTACTGATTCAAATTCGCGGAGCGGATAAGAGTTACGGCGAGCAGGTGCTGCTGGACGATGCCAGCGTCAGCCTGACGGACAATGTCAAAGTCGGTTTCGTGGGACGCAACGGGGCTGGCAAATCGACTTTGCTGCGGGTGCTGTTGGAAGAAGAGGAGTTGGAGAAGGGCGAGGTGCTGAGGCACCCTTCATTGCGAATTGGGTATCTGCGGCAGCACGACCCGTTTCACCCCGGCGAATCGGCGCTCGATTACTTGATGCGGGATAGCGGCCAGCCGGATTGGAAGTGCGGTGAAGTCGGCGGTGAATTTGAGTTGAAGGGCCGATATCTCAACGGCCCCATTTCCGATCTGTCTGGCGGTTGGCAAACACGCGTCAAGTTAACTTCGTTGCTGCTGCAAGAGCCGAATCTGCTACTGCTGGATGAGCCCACGAATTTTCTGGACGTGCGGACTCAGATTCTGCTGGAACACTTCCTGAAACGATTCAGAAAGGCTGCTTTGATCGTGTCGCACGATCGCGCCTTTCTGCAAGCCACTTGCGATCAGACCCTGGATCTGAGCCGCGGCAAACTGACTCTGTATCCGGGAAAGATCGAGGACTTCTTGGTCTTTCAAGCCGAGCGGCTGGAGCATGATCGCCGTGTGAACGCCACCATCGAAGCCCGACAAAAGCACTTGCAGAAGTTCATCGACAAAAATCGAGCTCGAGCCAGCACCGCGAGTCAGGCTCGCTCCAAGGGACGCCAGCTTGAGCGATTACAAACGATTGAGGTCGCCGCGGATTTGCCCACCGCGTCCATTCGGGCTCCCAGCGTGTCGCCGCGCCAAGGCCCCGCCGTTCGCTTGATGGACGTGGCCATTGGTTATCCAGATCACCTGGTTGCCGATCAGATCAACGTCGAAATTGAGCATGGTCAAAGAGTCGCCATCGTAGGAGACAACGGGCAAGGGAAGACCACCCTATTGAGAACGCTCGTGCGTTCGCTCGAGCCGCGTGGGGGTACGGTCAAGTGGGGTCATCACTGCAACATCGGCGTCTATGCGCAGCACGTTTACGGCAGTCTCGATGAACAACAAACGGTGTACGAGTATCTGCTGTCCAAGGCCATGCCGGATACCACCAATCAGCAAGTACTCGCTGTCGCCGGCTCGCTCCTGTTTCGTGACGACCACGTCCAAAAGAAAGTGCGTGTGCTCAGTGGTGGTGAACGAGCCCGTCTGTGCCTGGCTGGGCTGCTGCTGGGAGACTACAACATCCTGGTACTCGACGAGCCTGGCAACCACTTGGACGTCGAAACGGTCGAGTCGCTTTCCGATGCGTTACTCGAATATCGCGGCACGACCGTCTTCACCAGTCACGACCGGCATTTCATGGCACGCTTGGCCACGAAGATCGTCGAAGTGCGCGATGGGTCCGCCAAATTCTACGAAGGTGACTATGAGGCCTATTTGTTTGCGATTAATCAAGAGATCAATGAGCGCCAGCAGCAGAGAGCAGGAGGCAAAGGGAAGAAAGACAAACGCGGCGGGGGATCCCAATCCGATGACTCTCCGAGAATCGACCTAAGAAAGCTGCGTAAAGAACTCAAAAGCCTGGAACGCTCGATTCGAGAATTGGATGGGCAGCGCAGTCAGCTCAACAAACAGTTGATGGAGGCCACCGACCCTGAAGAGGCATTGCGGTTGCACAACGACGTCAAGGCCTTGGAGATGGAATTGGGGGCCGCCGAACAGCGTTGGTTGGAGCTGTCGGAGCAGGATCCAGATGCCTAATGCGAGCTCAACCAAGTGCTTGGATTCTGCTGCACAGCGATAGCCCGTCAATTTGTTTAGCCGGTAGCCGCAGGCGCACGCGTCTTGCAATTGCACCGTTTTGTCACGTGCGCCTGCGGCTACCGGCTAAACACAATACCGTTCACTTTTTCATAACTATTGATTCGGCAAAGGTTTTTGTCAGCGGCTTGGGCTTGCGATGCTT
>JANQOL010000771.1 GCA_028289675.1 Pirellulaceae bacterium | reverse complement strand
CGGACGCATTACGTCCGACCTTCCCGCAAGCGGGAAGGTTAGTTTCAATTAGCGCAACTTCAAAACTCACGCTTCGGTTTGGTATTTGTTGGCTGTCAGCTAGCGGTGACAGCCCGCGGCCAACGCAAAACGTGCAGTGAACCGCACGCTATCGCGTGGCGGCTGATTTTCCAACTCGTGAACCGGAGCGGAGTATCCGGGCTCGGACACCTGTTACTCATCAACTTGGCGGCCGGGCAAAGCTGATTAACTGCGGCTACGTCCGGAGTGTTTTGTTTGCTCCAGCAATGCCTTGAGTTCGAGAACAACTTCCGGATGCCGTTCGACCAAGTTGGTGGTTTCACCGGGATCCGTCTCGAGGTTGTACAACTGCCCCGACGCTTGTGGAGCGGTGTCCGCCAGCGCCCATTTCTGGAGTGGGCCCTTTTCGTAGTTGTTGCCGCCGGAGCCGGGGTGATCCAAGTACTTCCAAGGCCCGCGCCGAATCGCCAGGGCCAGCCGGATCGTTTGATGCAGCGTGTAAGGACGCACAGGCTGATCAGTTTCTCCCAACCAAATTGGCAACAAATTGAAACTGTCTTCGGCACAGTCATGCGGCAATTCAAAGCCGACGATGGCCGCACAAGTGTGCATCAAGTCGGTTTGGCAAATGGTCTGATGACTAACGGTTCCAGCCGGCACTCGGTCTGGCCAGCGGACAATGAAGGGCACGCGGTGACCACCCTCCCATTGATCACGCTTGAGTCCTCGCCAAGGTCGAGCGCCGTCGTGCTGATGATCTTCGCGCATGTTAAGCGCCGTCAGCACCTCCGGCCCATTGTCACTGGTCACGATAACCACGGTATCGTCGCTCAGCTGCAATTCATCCAGTTCTTGCATCAAAGCCCCCACCACGTGATCCAACTGATGAATAAAGTCGCCATGCGGACCGGCGTCGGTCTGGCCCTGAAACGGTGGAGCTGCGAACGAAGGCAGGTGCACTGCTTGCGTGCTGTGAAATAGGAAAAACGGCTGGTCCGGGCGATTCCGAGCTTGCTGGCGAAGAAACTTCAAGCTCTTTTCCAAGATGACTTGGTCGACCGTTTCCAAGTCGAAATCGGGCGCAATCAAACCGGGGCGACAATCGCGACCGTAGACGTGTTTGGGCAACTTGTCGCGCTCACGGATTTTAGTCGGCGGAACCGGCACGTGATCGCCATCGATCCAAGCGTACAACCAATCGGTCGTCGGACAGCAGGCGGTCCCGAAGAAGTGTTCAAATCCATGTTGCAACGGACCATCCTGAACAGGTCGCGAAAAGTCGGTTAAACGGACCAATTCCACACCGCGTTTTTGGCTCGCTTCATAAACGGGTCGACCCTGCGGATCGCTAAACGTCAAACCGATATGCCACTTGCCAAACATGGCCGTGGTATATCCCTGATCTCGCAGCATCTCGGGCAACGTCAACCGCTGTTGTGAAATGAGGCACGGGCCTTCAACACCGGTAAAGACCCCGCGATAGTCCAGCCGAAACGGCATGCGGCCCGTCATGACTCCGTACCGCGATGGCGTACACACCGTCGATGGACTGTGTGCATCGGTGAAACGCATGCCTTGGCTGGCCAGCAAGTCCATGTGTGGCGTTTCCACGTGCGACTCTGGGTTGTAACAGCCGACGTCTCCATAACCCAGATCATCGGCATAGATCAGGACGACATTGGGCAAGTCAGTTGCTTCAGCCACGCTAACGCCCACCCAACACCAACAACTAGCCAGCAGCAAGTACATCTTCATGTTCATTCACTTTGTCACGAAATCACGGCGATCAAACTCAACGCCCACAAAACCAGCCCGCCAACGGCCAGGCCATACACGCCCAACATCAATGCAGCTACCCAGCGTATGGGACGGTGTTCATTGCGGGCGACCAAGAAGGATAGGCTCCCAATAGCAAACACCAGTTCCAGGACAGCAAATAGGCGACCGTAATGACGCGGATCCCAATACGAAATCGGGCTGAACCAGCGCCAATGAGTGAAGGGTAAGAAATGTCGATGCGCGTCGTCGTGGTGCAGTGGCAAGTCACAGGCCAGATGCAGTAGCGCGCTGGCAGCCAACAACTCCGGCCAGCGGTAGCGACGCCAACGGCAGACAACCAAGATCAACAACATGAGCGGAATGGAATTGAACACATCGAAGAACAACTGCCAAGATTCATCAAAGTAGTGTTGGCTCCATATGTCGCGTTCGCTGCTGCCCGCCAGCTTTTGGACCACGTAGAATCCGAACATGGGCAGATCGGGGAGCGCTGCGCCCAACACGATGGCACCTGTCGCCGACCACGAAGACTCGCGTCGCCACAACAACAAACTGGCAGCTACATGTGCGGGGGTATGCATGTTGGCAAATAAGAGAGAGGCAACTCGATACGCGCATCTGATCCCTATCATCGCTTGACCGCAATGGTCGGGTTCTCAGGCGCCTGGAAATACTCTACCTTGGCAGCACTCTGCCTTGTCAACACTCCACGTTGTAAACATGGTACCCTAGGCTCTATTTAACAATTGACCCCTTGAATTTGTGAGCCGCGAGGAGCTAGCCGCGGGTTTGGCTCAGATTTCAATCGGACCAACCACGCATTCGAAACGACCGCTCCATGTCTGCATCTGAAACCGGTCCCACTCCGAGTGATAGTGGGGACAAGGCCGACCAACCGCGAGGTCATCAAGTCAATTTCAAGGCCGACGTGATGTCGTCCTTGGTGGTGTTCTTGGTGGCCCTTCCGTTGTGCAACGGAATCGCCGTCGCCGTGGGCGTCAGTCCCGCCCGAGCGTTGATCACCGGAATCATCGGCGGACTGATCGTTGGCATCTTCTCCGGTTCACCGTTTCAAGTGAGCGGTCCGGCGGCGGGCTTGTTCGTGATTGTCGCCGACTTGCTGGCCAACGGCCGCAACGAGTTTCTATCACGAGCGGGTACGGGCTTGGATGAAGCCAGCTTGGAAGCGGATGCCACTGCATACTCATTGGCGCTCATGGGCTTTACCGTGGTGCTGGCTGGTCTCATGCAAATGCTGGCAGGACGATTGCGGCTGGGCCAGTGGTTTCGAGCGGTCTCGCCTGCCGTTATTAAAGGCATGCTGGCTGGCATTGGAATTTTGATCTTGGTCAGCCAGTTTCATGTGATGCTGGATCACAAAGCGCTCTGGCATGGCGAGAAGGCGCATGGCGGCCTGCAGTACATCGCCACGATTCCGGAAGCCGTGTTGAAGTGCTTCTCTGGAGACACCAGCACCAACCATCACCTGGCAGCGTTGACCGGGATCATCGCCATGATCTGCTTCGTGGTCTGGCCGTTGATCGTTCCCAGACAAATTCGGTTTCTACCAGCGGCCCTGGTTGGCATTCTCGTCGCTACCGCGTTTGCCACCATCACTCAGCTGCCAGTACAGCGTTTGGAAGTACCCGAGAATCTGCTGAACGAAGTCACTTTGCCGTCTGCACTATGGGGTGAATTGCTGTTCAGTTCACTGGTATGGACCGGTGCCATGGTCATTGCGTTGGTCGCCAGCGCGGAAACTCTGCTATGCGCCACCGCTGTCGACCAGATGCACCAAGGGCCGCGTACGAAATACGATCAGGAGTTGTTTGCCCAGGGCGTTGGTAACACGCTGTGTGGACTGCTAGGCGCCTTGCCAATGACGGGGGTCATTGTTCGCAGTAGCGCTAACGTCAATTCCGGTGCAACCTCCAGAGCATCCACCATCCTGCATGGTGCTTGGTTGCTCTTGTTTGTCGTGGCCATCCCATTTGTACTGACCTATATACCTCGTTCGGCCCTGGGCGCGCTACTGGTTTACACCGGATACAAGTTGGTCAACTTCAAAGCGATTCGCGAACTGTGGACGACCAGCCGCAGCGAGGCCGGCATTTACTTCGCCACGGTGGCCACCATCGTCTGTACGGACTTGCTGGTCGGAGTCATCGTGGGGATCAGCCTGTCGGCGATCAAGCTGCTGCTGCGGTTTTCTAACCTGGAAACGGAGCTCAGCATCTCCGAGGACGGCACCGAATCCGTATTGAAATTGACAGGAGCCGCCACGTTTATCAACCTGCCCAACCTGGCCCAGGAACTAGAGAAAGTTCCCACGCGGTCCGAGTTGCACGTCGATTGTGAACAGTTGCGTTATATCGACCATGCCTGCTTGGATCTACTGATGAACTGGGCCAGCCAACACTCCAACATCGGTGGTCGTCTGATATTGGATTGGGACCGCTTGCATGGACGTTTCGATTCTAGTCGGGACGGAGATGGTGCCCGATCCGATGACTCAGCAGAGGTAACAGCAGGAAATGTTTCCAATCCAGAAGAGTCGACATCCTAGACATGAATCGTTTGACTGCCTTTGGTGTCCGTTTAGCCGGCGCTATATCTGAGAAGCGCTCTGCCGTGTGTGTGGGCTTGGATCCGCGTTGGTCTTCGCTGCCTGACACGTTGAAGGTCGGAATCGACGCAACCGACCGCGCGGCAATGGCGGGTGCAATCCAATGTTATTGCCAGGAAGTTATCGACGCGGTCGCGCCGGTGGCCGCCGTGGTCAAACCTCAAGCCGCGTTCTTTGAACAACTGGGGCCCGCGGGCATGCAGGTGCTGGCAAAAGTCGTGGCCCACGCACAACGGTGCGATTTGATCGTACTCATGGACGCCAAACGTGGAGACATAGGCAGTACGGCCGAGGGCTACGCAGACGCTTACCTGGGTGCCGGTAGTGCTTGGGGTTGCGACGCGCTAACGGTAAATCCTTACCTGGGACAAGACACCTTGGAGCCATTTGTTCAAGTTGCCGATCAGCGGCATGCCGGATTGTTTGTGCTGGTCAAAACATCGAACCCGGGCTCCGGCTTTCTGCAAGACCAACCCTCGGAGGATGGTCGGAAGATCTACGAGGTTGTCGCCGATCACGTCCAGGATCTCGCCTGCCAAGCGGCTGGTGAGGTCGCCTATGGAAACGTAGGCGCGGTGGTGGGCGCCACCTATCCCGAGCAATTGGCCGAACTGCGCCAGCGGATGCCCAATGTATGGATCTTGATTCCCGGATTTGGCGCCCAGGGTGGAACGGCGGCTGACGTGCGGCACGGGTTTGACGCCCACGGCAGCGGCGCTCTGGTGAACAGTTCACGCGGCATCATCTTCGCCTACCAACAACCACGCTATGCCCATCTCGATTGGAAAACCGCCGTGGCGCAAGCAGCCGCTGACATGCGTTCCGAGTTGGCGGATGCTATTGCCGGTGACTAGCTCGACAGCGCCACTTCAGCTCGCGATGGCATTCCTAAAGTGGTTCGTTGATATTGGATACGGAGATTTCGATAGTAACCCGAAGCGTGAGCGCGGCATTTCATGTAACTCATTTCCTCGCTCACGCTTCGGGTTACTATGGGCCGCAAAGTGGCGCTGTCCAGCTAGGGTCCGCGGTAATCGCCGAGCTGCGTCCGGCGATCCGTGGAATTCAGCGGGGCATTGATTGCAGCGGCCGTGCGGCGGGAATAAGATGACTCGCGTACCCTCTCTCCTATCCCTGGAAACTGACAGGAATTCCGAGCATGACTCAAACTCATTTACCCCGCCGCCATTTCTTGCAACTAGGAGCCGCCTCGACCGCTGCAGCCACTTTAGGGCGACTGGCGCCCGCACAGGATGCTACTGCCAACAAGAAGAGCAAGCAAAAAGGTGGTCAGAAGCAAAAACTGCCCTTCAAAATCTCACTGGCTCAATGGTCTTTGCACCGGGCCATTCGCGCTGGCAAGCTGGACAATTTGGACTTTGCCAAGGTTACCAAGGAAGAGTTCAAGATTCGGGCTGTCGAATACGTGAACCAGTTCTTCAAGGATAAGGCCGAAGATCAAAAGTACCTGGCCGAAATGAAACAACGGCACGAGGACCTGAACGTCCGTTGCCTATTGATCATGATCGATGGTGAAGGTGCTCTGGGAGACAAAGACGAGGCGGCTCGTACCAAGGCCGTGGAAAACCACTTCAAGTGGGTGACGGCTGCCAAGTACTTGGGATGCCACTCCATCCGTGTCAACGCAAAATCGACCAGCAACTACGACGAAGCCAAGAAGCTAGCCGCTGATGGCCTGCGCCGCGTCAGTCAATTTGCCGCCGAACACGACATCAACGTGTTGGTCGAA
>JANQOL010000770.1 GCA_028289675.1 Pirellulaceae bacterium | reverse complement strand
CGAACTCTTCTTCTTCGTCGCCGCTTGGGCGAGACAGCTGGCCAGAATCTTCCAACCCGCGCACGACGTCGACGACTTGCTGCTGCATGGCCTCCACCTCGCTCAGCCGCACCTTGCCCAGGAACTCCATCTCTTCCCTGAGCATCTCGGCAGCGCGCTGGGACATATTGCCAAGGATCTTGTCTTGCAAGGGTTGGCTGGCTCCCTTGAGTGCCAAGGCCCATTGGCCGGTCTCGACGCTCTTCAGCACCGTTTGGATGTCCTTGTCGTTTAACTTAATGACGTCTTCAAAGACGAACATCAGACGTCGGATCTCATCCACCAAGTCGGGCTTGTCTTTGGAGAGGCCATCCAAGATTGTCCGCTCGGTGGAACGATCGGACACGTTGAGCATCTCGGCGACAGAAGGGACGCCCCCAGCGTTTTGATAGGCTTGGGTCATGAACAAGGCCATCCTGGTTGTCAACGCGTTTTCTACTTCTTCAATGGCCTCGGGACTGGTTTGTCCCATTTCGGCGATGCGTTGAATGACCATCAGTTGGCGATCCGGCTGCAGCCCGTTAAGCACTCCTGCCGCGATCGGAGCAGGGATGTTGCTCAGCACCATGGCAATCGTTTGCGGGTGTTCGTCAATGAGGAACGAGAGAATGTTTTGCGGATCGGCCTTGTGTAGAAAACCAAAAGGTAACGCTTCCAGGGTCTGCTGGAGCACGCTGAGTGTGTCGCCAGCGTCCTTGCCCAAGGCCTTCTTGACCAGATTCTTGGCCTTCTCCAAGCCGCCCGAGTTGGGTCCGATCGCGCTGGGACGGCTCTTGAGGAACTCTTGAATAATGAGTTCCTGCTCCTGACCAGAAACAGTGTCCAATTGAGCGATGGCGATGGACACCGTTTCCACGTAGCGTCGCGGCAACATGGACAAGATGGCCGCCGCATCTTCCTCGGACAAGCTCATCAGCAGAATGGCAGCCTTACGAACTCCCTCCGAGATCTTGAAGGTCGCGGGACCTGCGATAGCTTGGCTTTCGGTTGTCACAATCGGTTCTCCGTCACCCTCAAATTCCGCGCTAGTTGCAGCCCGATTCGCGGGCAATGATCTCGGGGCACTCTGTAGCTAATTTGCCGATCGTGCCGGCCGGGTGCCCGCGCAGCTTGACTTTGATATCGACTCCTGCGCGCGGCGGCCCTCAAGCTATCTTCTGGGAGAGCTATGAGACGCAATATCGCTCCAGACGACGGTCAACCTTGGATGATTGACAAAGATTGCCGATTAATGCGAGTCGCACGGACACACGGTTGAGCGATCAATGACGCGTTGGGCACTTCGTCGGAGCCTGCTGACCTGGGGCACTAACAAAGCGGGTTGGTTGTAACGCGGCCTGGCTATTTGGGAAGGACAAACTCCCGCAACCGCTCCGCACCCGGCGGACGGGTTGCGTCTGATGCCGCCATTGAGGCAATCGAGCCATTGGTAGCTATCGACTCGAGGCAACTGCCGTTGCGGAATTCCCCTTTGTTCGTTGGCCTGGGTTAGCTAGACTGCCCCCGCCAACCCACGGGGTAGAAGCGGCCTAGTACTGACGACTGGAGAGGGCATTGTTCAACTGTAGGTATGATACCGCTGTGCTCGTTCGGTGGACGCTAATGTTCGCCGTTTGGACGTGGCCATCGTGCTTGCTGTGTGGCGACGATGCGCGCAAGTGGCCTGTCGAAATCGTGGCCGGTCCATTTGAGATTCATGCCGACTTCGAGATTGAGTCGCCTGAGCGGCTGGTACGTGAGCTGCACGCAGTTAGCCGCGACGTCCGACAAAAACTGGAGATTATTCCGCAGCCCACCAAGATCCACATCGTGCTATTTCAGTCGGACGCCGAGTATCGCCGGTACATGCACAACTACTTTCCAAACATCCCGCCACGGCGAGCCATTTTTATCCAAGATCGCGGACCCGGAATGCTGTTCACTCACTGGCACAGCCAGGTGGCGGCCGATTTGCGACACGAAGTTTCCCACGCGCTGATCAATACCGGGAACACCCAGCTGCCATTGTGGCTGGACGAAGGACTGGCCGAGTACTTCGAGAACTCACCGGAGAACCGTCAGCATGGCGGCGTCTACCACCGGGCGATACGCACCATGGTGCAGCAAGGATCGCTACCGGAACTGCGTCTGTTGGAATCGATTACCAAGTTCGAAAGCTTCTCAGCCGAACACTATCGCGACAGTTGGGCCTGGGTCCACTTCTTGCTGCACCATAGCCCCGACACGCATCGCTTGTTGGTGCGATATGTGGAGCAGGTACAAGCTGGCGAGCAACCGCTCGCGCTATCCAGACAACTGGCGCATCAATTCCCCAACCCTGCCCAAGAACTGGCAACGCACTTCGCAGGCACTCCGGTAACGCGCATCCTTCGGTAACGCGTGTGCTCGGCGTACCTGACGACGCAGGCATGCGCGTCACTTGTGGCCATCACAATCGTCGTGACGCTGATGATCCGACGCCACCCAAATCCAGTAAATTTCTCGGCGTGGATTTTCGAAGATGGAAGTGTAACATTCCGTGGTTGCGTTTCTAAATCGGGAGCAGGAACGTGGAGTTTGATCGAAACCGTTACTTCATGATTGGAGTGCTGTTGTTCTTGTTGGGCATTCAATTTCGCATGGTGGAGTCGTTTGTGCTGAATGAGTCCAGTACACGGGCTCTGGCTCGGATTGCCCAAGACTCTCAATTGGCATCGCAGGAATTTGGTACCAACTTGTTCATGAACGTCGCTCCCTCACCGCGCAAAACCGTGCGACCGCCACACTGGTTGGGATGGATTCTATTGACAGTCGGTGGCGTGATCAGCCTGCACGCCATGGTGCTGCCCAAACCAAAGAGTTGACCGAGCTCCAGCGTTCAACCCCGTCAGAGCTTGGATGAGCGCTGCATAAGGTCCTGCCGCCAACTATTGCCACCGTGGCACGCTCATGAAATTCCCACACGAGAGCAATCAAATCATGCGAGCCCAAATCATTTGGATTCCGACTGCAATTCTGGCTGTCGGCTGCGTCGTTGGTTGGGTGCGTGGTGAGTCGGCGGACAAGCCGCGCATGAACAAAAAATCGTCGGAGCAGCTAAAGCGCGAAGGCACGACCTTGGAGTCGCAACCGGCAATCTGTCGTTCCAATGGAGACAGGCTGATCGTGGAACTGTCGTCCGGTGGTCCATCGCTCGTCGCCTTGGAAAATCTAGCCGCGCAGAGGGTACTGGAAGCCGTTACCGTGGATCCGAGCGACAAGACCTGGTCCATCAATGCCATGGTGACCGAGTTCCGAGGTCAAAACTACTTGCTGCTACAACGCGTGAACCGCATCTCTGCGTCCCAATAGGGCCAAGTTTTTCCCCCAGTTTTTCGACCTGCTGACCAAACGTGTCCGGCGAACTGCGATAGTTGAGTTGAGCCAGATCGGCGATGTGAGCATTGTCGGTCGATTTAGCGGAACTAACCACTCGGGGACTAGGCGATGAAGGCACGGAGTTTGTTGACGCGAGCGATGCGTAGCCCTGACGACACGGTGGTGCAACTGCGTTACATGGATAGCAAGGGTCAGGCAACGATTCGGGTGGTTAGTCCGATCCGGTTCCTAGCGCCTGACCGCTTCTTGGGACTTTGCCTCTGTCGATGCGAACCGCGGCAATTCCATATCGCTCGGTGTGATAATATCCAACTGAAGCCGGCGGCCGATTACGTCATGCCTGTGCCGATGGCCACCGCCGGTTAGCGCAAGTTGCCGACGGGCGGAGCAATTTCGTCACACATAGATGCGTGGTTACGAATCCGGCTCCTGCGAGCCACCGTCGTTGGGAGCGGCGGAGTCCGGTGAGTTTGTTGCTGGGCCTGGATTTTCCATGGGGGGTGCCGGGTTTTGCCCATAGGCCGCCGACATGAATCGATGCCGTATCTCCGACGCGGGTATCCCTTCAGCTGCCATCCGGTAGGCTTGTTTCACGCCAGGGTTAAACATCACGATCAAGCCATAGATGGCGAGTCCAAGAGAGAACGGACCGCAGTAACAAGTAAGGATGCTGGCCAATCCACCAATCAGGGAAACTAGCATCCAAATACGGCCACGGAACCAAAAGCTGCCGACGCCTCCAATAATTCTCAGCACGGCCATGAGGCTTGTTAGTCCGCCGGCGATCCCGTAGTAAGCTTGCATGCCCATCATCACCGACTCTGGTGGCAATTCGCCTGTGTCAACTTCAGCTGAGATGTCAGCGAACGCGGCAGTGACGAAGAAGGCAGCTATGAACAACCCAGCCCCCATAAACAACTCCAACGCACCCAGGACGATTTGCAAGATCCCAACCACATGCACTTGGTTGACCATAGACGCATCCTTGGCGCGAACTGCATCTGGACTGACGTAGTTGGCCGGTTCAGGCGTGGCGTAAGGATTACTCATGTGCGCGGATCCACCCGTGTGCGAGAATCGAGTACCAAAAACGCCGCCCCCAAATGCCTGAAGGCGGCGTTGCTGCAATCGTTTTGCTCAGCTACTGAAAAGCACTGAGCCAGTCGGAGACTACCGCTAAAAACCTCCGCCGCCGCCACCGCTTTTGGCCGCTGCTCCGATGGCACGCAGGACGCCTTCGTCCAGTGAAAGTCGGTAGACACCACCTCGCTCAATCACCGAACCGTTGACTTGGATTTTGTCTTTGCCCGCGTATTCGCTGATCGTGGCAATGACGTTGTCCAATACGGAGTTGGGTGACACAGCTTGAGCATAGCGTAGGATTTGCTCCAACTGGATGACACCTTCGAAGGGCGTTGCAGGCACGTTTTGAGCGGCCTGCATGCGGTCGATCGCAGTCTTGACCGACGCGTCTCCCTCTGGATCCAGTCCAATCATGAATTGCTTGGCAGCGGTGCCGATGGTGATCAACAATTTTTCGCCCAGCACCTTCTTGGCAGCTGGATCGGCAATCTTGACCGGAACCGTGGCGCGGTGCAGCGTGACACCTTGATAGGTTTCGTAGTCGAACTCGACGGTCGGTACATCCGGGCCGCTTGGGAACTTGGAAACCGCGTCCTTGAACTCTTGGGCCAAGGCATTTCCGTCGGCAATGCGTCCGCCGATCAGTACACGCAAGGTATCGTTGGCAACGCTAAAGCTACCCGCCCCATCGAATTCGCCTTCGTCAATGGTCTGTTCCATAATCGTCGCCAAACCTTGCACCAGTTCTTTCAACATGGCCTTGGCATCGTCGGGCATGTCGGACTGATCCAACTGCTGCTCGGCTTGGGACACAGAATTCCGCAAGTTATTCTTCGCAACCGGTTTGTCGCTGTCGGAGATCATCGACGAAAATCTGAACTTGGCCGATTCGTTCGGTAAAATAAAGGCCGTGTAGTTCGATGTTTGTTTGGCAGCCATGTCCGCTTGCGCGGCCAAATCTGAGCCTGGCAAAAACTGGGCCCCTGCGTCCATGTACGTCTTCTGGCCGTCGGAATCGATGGCCCAGCCGAAGATCACTCGTTCCGTGTCCGCAATCATCCGCTCGATTTGTTCGATCGATGCTTCGCCCATTTCGCGAGCCGCTTCCCGCTCCTCTTCCGTCTGCCCTTGCTGTTCGGCCAATCCGCGCTCAAATCCGATGCGCATCTGCTCGGTGGCCATGTTCTTCAATTCGTCGGGCAGCGCTTGGACGTTCAAGCGGATGGCCACGTTGTAGCGGTTGGGCAATTCCCCAAGAATCTCGGCTGGGTTTTCAGGCACTTGCGCCAGAGCGGATTCGGTTTGGGCAATGAACAACCAGGCACCGGTGTCTTTGGCAAAGATGGTCTGACCGTTGGCGTCAATCTCAAACAGTCCGTCGCCAAGGTCATCCGGCTCGATGCCCATCCCGGCCAGAGCGCCAAAGAACTGTTCGCGCTGGGTCAGCGGCAGGAAGATGATCGCCGACGGAGTATCTCCTTCCAGGGTTACCGTGGCACCCAGTGGACGGCTACGATCCAGCCCCTGCGTGTACGTGTTGGCCATGATCGTTACCAGACCGCCCATTTCCGGAACGTTGCACGCGCGCAACAGGTAGGAGGTATCTTGCAACGACGCATCCAGCGGCGCGACGGAAATGACCGCGACAGGCTGGGATGTCTGCTGGGCCGGTAGAGACGACGAAAGTGAGCCACCAACCAGCATCAAAGCGGCCGTGGCGACACCCATAAGGCGGCGAAAACGCATACGAAACTCCTGAGATTGGAATGGTAATACTGATCTATTTCAAGTTGCACAGAGCCCGGGGCCGTCCCGACGACTGGACATTGGTGGGCTGAACGGCTGCCAACGGGGGATTGCCGTGACTGGCCAAAAAGCCTGCGCCATCAACGATGGTCGTTGCACGCCATCGCCGAAACCAGGCTAGACCAGAGTCAAGGTCCTCTAGTAGAGTTTGGAACCAGCCGCCCGGCGAGCCCAGGCGACTCCCCTGTGTGGCCAAAATTCAGCAAAATGTGGGCGCAGATCCTCACTCTCTAAATCTACTTCTTGCTCCAAGTGGTTCGCACACTCTCTGGTAACCAGCTCGTGGCGCGTACCTGTGTCCCAATGGCGGGTGGCGGCGTCTGCCCGTGTGAATCGCACTAAACTACCGCGTTCGGCTATGGCTGAATAGCTGGCGGGTGGCAGCTGGGGTCCCGATGCAACAGGCTGGCGTGGGCCCTGATGCGGCCTCCCACTGATGGGAAAACCAACGCACTCCGTTCGCCAGAAGTCGTTCGATCTTGGCACGGACAGAAGAAAGGGTGGGTTTTAGCCGGATTCCGCCCTTGTCACGACTGATTGAGAGGCGTCAGCAGTTGATATCCTGGATGCTCGCCTTAGGGGCGCTGGCCCGGGAGCCACCAAGTTTGTCACGCCCAATTGTGGCGGCTCGGCCCACCTTCGCAGATTGTGTGAGCCGGATGTCCGGCGAGTCGTATTAGCGTTCGCGGAACGTGATTCGCCCTTTGGTCAAGTCGTATGGGGACAGCTCGACGCGAACCTTGTCACCGGGCACGATACGGATAAAGTTCTTGCGCATTCGACCGGCTACATGGGCCAGCACCTCGGTGCCAGTTTCCAGTTGCACCTTGAAGCGCGTATTTGCGAGTGCTTGCGTCACGGTGCCTTCAACTTCGAAGGCTTCTTCTTTTTTTGCCATGCGTGTTCCTGAGATGTGGGCTGGAAGCGGTTAGACTTGGGTGGAGCGGCAAGTTGACCACCAAATTGGCTGTGGCGGTCGATCACCAATCACTATAGTTATAGATGATGCCCCAATTTACGTCACCCCAAAAGCCCTCAGGAGCCAGTCACCGGTGCCTCTTGCCCAGGAAGGAAGATTTGTCTTTGCCGTCTGCCAGCACGGTGTTGAATCGACGCTGAAACACGCGGTGATCGGCAATTCAAGTCCGTACCGCCTGGCATTTTCCCGACCGGGATTGGTGACGTTTAAGACGAATCTCGAAGCGGGCTCCGACGCCGTGGAAGAGCCCCCTTTGGCCCAGTTGCCGCAGCATTGGTCGATTCGCCAAGCCGGCCACGTACTGGGACAGCTGCGTGGCCAGGACGGTCAATCCATGGCCGGTCAAGCTATCGAACTGGCTCGGGCTCGACTGCCGGATACCAGCTGGGATGCGGTGCACGTCTTCGCCCGGGATAGCGCCCTGCCGGGGGTGAAAGGTTTTGAACCGGGTCCGGACGCGTTGTGTGCTGCGGTCGCGGACCAATTCACGACCCGCCTACCTGAAGTCGATTGCAGTGGGCAAGCAACGGCGCCGGGAGCTCGTGTTTTGGACGTGATCCTGGTGGAACCGGATCACTGGCTGGTGGGGCATCACGTGGCGGACTCGGCACACACGAGGTGGCCGGGCGGAGCTTTGCCGCTGGTGGAGCCACCGGAGATGATCAATCGCGCCTACCGGAAGATGGCCGAAGCCGTCGCCTGGAGTGGATTACCCATCGAAACCGGCGACCGCATTGTCGAGATAGGCAGCGCTCCAGGAGGCGCTAGCCAGCGACTACTCGATCTGGGGCTTCGCGTCACGGGCGTTGATCCCGCTGCCATGGACACTCGTCTACTCCAACACCCACGCTTTGAGCATTGGCGTAGTAAGTCAGCGGCCGTCAAACGCCGCCTCTATCGTAAGTTTCGCTGGTTGGCCGCTGACGCCAATGTGGCACCTCCCTACACGCTGGAGGTGGTGGAAGACATCGTCAATTATCCGACCAGTCGCATCGAGGGCTTAATCTTGACGTTAAAACTGTCTAGCTACGATTTGTCCGAGCAGATGGACACTTACCTACAACGAGTTCGTGGCTGGGGTTTTGAGCACGTTCAAGTTCGGCAGTTGGCGAGCAATCGACGCGAATGCTGTGTGGTCGCTCATCGTGGAGATACTTGGACGCCGCCCCAACAGCCTCGCACACGTCAGCGCCGGCGCCAGCCCGCAACAACCGCTGAGGGCAAAGCCAGTTAGATCCAAACTGCAACAAAATCCCGGTGCGATGGCGGGAGTGCAACCGGGCGTCCACACTCTTGAGCAGTCCGGGCGAGGACGTTGGCTTGTCAGAGCATAGCCAAGGTATATCCTGGGACGGCTCTGCCGCGATTGCGGTCGATTCCGCACGGTGACCGACCAACTTCAACAAAGCCAAACAAATGGACCTTCCCAACCCCGTGGAGCTGTTGCGACCCGGCCGCAAGATACAAGGCGTCTCCGCCATTTTGTTGCCATTCGATCAGCAGCATGAGGTCGACTGGGGGGCCTTTGACGCGCACGTGCAGCGAACCGCGCACGCCGGATTGCGCCCTGCCATTAATATGGATACCGGCTACGCCAATTTGATCGACGATGGATTGCGACAGCAGGTATTGCAGCGTACCCACGAGTTGGTTGGTGAAGAGTTCGTGGCGGGTGTGTTTGTCCAAGACGGGGCTGGCGCCAGCTGGGACGCAGACGCCTACCGACGCGGCACAGAATCTATTGTGAACCTGGGCGGCCAACCCATCTTTTTCCAATCGTTTGGTCTGGTCAGCTTGGGCGACGAGGAGCTGGTGGACGCTTACCAGCGGATGGCTCAAGACTGTTCGTCGTGTCTGTTTTTTGAGCTGGGCACCATGTTCGCGCCCTTCGGAAGGATCTACTCGCTGCCGGTCTATGAACAATTGATGCGTGTTCCACAGATGGCGGGCGCCAAGCACTCGTCGTTGGATCGCAGGCTGGAATGGCAACGGCTCCAGCTGCGAGATCGCGTACGGCCCGACTTTCATGTCTACACCGGCAACGATTTGGCCATTGATATGGTCATGTATGGCAGTGACTACTTGTTGGGGCTGAGCACGTTTGCCCCTGAAGCGTTTGCGTTGCGCGACCGGCTGTGGGAGCGCGGTGATGCAGGTTTTTACGCGTTGAATGACCTGCTGCAGTATTTGGGAGCCTTCACGTTTCGCGGGCCCGTATCCGCGTACAAGCACTCGGCGGCCATGTTCTTGAATTTGCGCGGGCAAATCGCCACCGACTTGCCTCACCCTCAAGCCCCGACGCGTCCGCCGGAAGACCGGGCAGTCCTGCGTCTAATCGCTCGTGATCTTGAACGCATGATCCAGGAGTTGAGCTAATGGCCTACCGCCGCATTGCAAGTTTGAAAACCTATGAGCGGTTTACCGACTACGTCAGTGAATTGGGCGTGGATCTGCCCAGTGTGGAGACACCTCAATCCGGTTCCGACTCGCCGCTGGGACAGAAATTGTCCGTTGGAGAATTGACGCTGGGAAATCGATTCTGCATCCTGCCCATGGAGGGCTGGGACGGAACCGCCGACGGTCAACCTTCGGAGTTGACGTTTCGCCGCTGGCGCAATTTTGGCTTGAGCGGTGCCAAACTGATTTGGGGTGGTGAGGCGGTGGCGGTGCGTCATGACGGTCGGGCCAATCCGAATCAGCTGCTCATCAACGATCAAAACTTGTCCCAGCTGGAGCAGCTCCGTAATCACCTGTGCAGCGCCCACGTGGAGCAGTTTGGCGATGAAAACGACCTAGTGGTGGGACTGCAGCTGACTCATTCGGGCCGCTATGCGAAACCGAACGAAAAGGGACGTCCCGAGCCGCGGCCCGCCCAACGCAATCCCGCTTTGGATCCGAGGTTGTCGATTGAAGACGATGGTCCGCTGATGTCGGACGACGATCTCCTGGATTTGATCGACCGCTTTGCGGAGGCCGCCGTGATGGCCGAGCGGATTGGCTTTCAATTTGTGGACGTCAAGCACTGCCACGGATACTTGGGGCACGAACTGCTGTCCGCAGTCAATCGTCCCGGTCGATTTGGAGGCAGCTTTGAGAACCGCACGCGTTTTCTGCGCGAGGTGGTTGCCGCGATTCGCGCACGGGTACCGAAGTTGCAAATTGGCGTACGGCTAAGCATCTTTGACTTTGTACCCTATCGGCCAGGAAGCGATGGGCAGGGAATCCCGGACCCCAAGGCAGATCCGAAACTGGCTTTTGGTGGCGGCAACGGCGGCCAAGCGGTCGATCTCCAGCAGACGCGAGAATTGTTGAGCTTGATGCAAGAATTGGGAATCCGCATGGTGTGCACCACTGCCGGCAGCCCCTACTACAATCCTCACATCCAGCGACCAGCTTATTTCCCGCCCAGCGACGGTTATCAGCCACCGGAAGACCCTTTGGTCGGTGTGGCGCGGCAAATTCAAGCGACCGCGGATTTGAAACGCAGCCATCCCGATCTAGTCTTCGTTGGATCGGGCTATACGTACTTGCAGGATTGGCTGCCCCACGTAGCCGAAGCCGTCGTGGCCGCTGGCATGGCCGACTCCATTGGACTCGGTCGCATGGTTTTGTCTTATCCGGAACTACCCGCCGACGTGTTAGCGGGGAACACTTGGGCGCGTAAAAAGGTTTGCCGTACGTTCAGCGACTGCACAACCGCGCCTCGCAATGAGATGGTGAGTGGTTGCTACCCCTTGGATCCCTTCTACAAAGCGCGCCCAGAACGCGACGCATTGAAGGGTCTGAAGTCCTAGGAGCGTTTGCGAAACCACTATCTAACGTCTGAACGCTGAACGTTCCGTCGCATCAAGCCGGTCGCCTCGATCAGGCTTCGGCGGGTCGGGCCAGGTTCGCCCAATGCTCGTCCGTATCCTGTCCGCGCACCCAGACGCCCTTTTCGTTCCATCCCAATCCGGCTCGGACATCGGCGCTGCAGTATCGCAGTGTGAGACCACAGCGGCGGCGATCGGACAAGTTCGCTTCTGAGCCATGCAGCAGCAAATCGCTGTGCAGCGAGATTTGGCCCGCTGCCAGTTCATCGTCGACAATCTGCCCAAACTGCTCAGGGTTGTCGATGGTCTGATTCAACACGTTGTGTTCGTCGGGATTGCTGGGACGATAAGTCATGTGGCCATGGTGGTGTGACCCGGCCACAAACCTCATGCACGCATTCTCGCGGTCGGCATCGTCAATTGCCAGCCAAACCGTCACGGCTTTGGAAGGTGACAAGGGCCAGTAGCTGGCATCCTGGTGCCAGGCCACTGCCTTGCCGTCACGGGGCATTTTGCAAAAGAAATGCGAGCCCCAACCGACGACGTTCTCGCCCAGCAAATCCGCCACCACTTCCACAATCCGCGGCTCGGTCAAGATATCGTAGACCGGACCATACTTCAGATGCGCGGAACTGATCGAGTAGCTATCGCCGCCGGCGGCAGTGACACGCGCCAGTAGATCGTCGAAGTAGGCGCGAATACCAGCAATCTGCTGGCTGTCAAAGACCGTGACCGGAGCCACGTAGCCGGATTCGTTGTAGCCGTCGATTTGCGCCGAAGTCAGCACCTGCGGCTGAGAGTTTTCGACCGCATGGAAGCTCAGGTCTCGGCCCAATGCGGCTAGTTCCTCTTCCTTCGGAACAATATCGAATCGCTTATTCATGCGTCAGTTCAACTTTCTCGGCAATGATCTTGTCCAGTTCGATCCTCAGCCGATCGAGTATTTCGTCGTAGGTAAAGGCCCCTAGCGATTGTTCGCCCTTCTTCAGGTTCACCCGCGTCGGCCCACACCAAAGCCCCAAATCCGCGTCATCGGTTTCACCCGGGCCGTTGACGCGGCACCCCATGACGGCGATCGTCACCGCATGCTGCTGCGCGTACTTGGTCATCTGCTTGACGTCTTGGGCCAGTTCCACAAAAGCTTCGTTTTCCACGCGTGAACAGCTGGGGCACGAAATAATGTTCAGCGCATTGGGGTCCAAGGCGACGACGCTGCGCAGCCGCCCGGCGTACACATCGTCGATAATGCTTCTACCGGCCGCAATTTCTTCGGGCTTTCGGGCATTGGGAACCGTCAGTGAAACACGTACGGTGTCACCGATGCCTCGGCCCAGCAGCTGTTCGAAAGCAATCCGCGTTTTGATAATGCCGTCCGGAGGCAGACCGGCTTCGGTCACGCCCAGATGCAAAGGAATGTCAGGCCGCTGCTCGGCGAACTGCTGATTGATTTTGACCACCGTCGCAGGGTCGCTGTCTTTCAAGGACACCACGAAACGAGTGAATTGCAAACTCTCCAAGTGCTCGCAGTGCTCAAGACCGCTGGCCAAGATGGGGCCCACGTCATCGTCGGGGTCGAACTTGGACTTCTTGTCCGGGTCGATGCTGCCACAATTCACGCCAACCCGCAGCGCGCAATCGTGATCCCGCGCAACTTCGGCAATGTAACGCACCTTGTCCTGCCAGGGACGTTGCCGTTCGTGGTGGTAAAGGTGCCCGGGGTTGTAGCGTATCTTGTCGACGTGCGGAGCCACTTTTTCCGCCAATCGGTAGTTCTCCTGCAAATCCACTGACAAGTTGGCCGTCGTCTGCTGGCGGATCTCGGCCAATGCGGCTGCATCTTTGGTGCTATCGACGGCAACTCGGACCACGTCCGCTCCCGCAGCGTGCAAGTCATTGACTTGGGCCACCGTTGCATCCACGTCTTGAGTGTGCGTTGCAGTCATGCTTTGCACGGCGATCGGGTGACCAGACCCCACCGAAATGGACCCGATTTTGACCGCGCGAGTCGGATTGCGTTGAATGGCCATGCTGGGCTCGACGTCCAAAGAAAAAGAAGTGGCTCTGCTCTCACAACCGCGTGGATTCGACCGCTGACAACATCTCAGCAGCTAATTCTAGCTACGCAGGTCCAGCGTGGTAGCTCAGTTACCCGGTGTCAGCACTCCAGATGCCGCACCTAGAATGGCCGAGCGAATTGCGGTAGCACCTCCACAATCGCGGCAATCATCGCCACCAAATCAACTCGGCTGCCAATCGGAATCAAATTGAGTACCATAGGCTGCGGCTTGGCAGTTCGAGTTCGGGAATCACTGCAAAGCCTGCTGTGATACGGCCTATTCCGGATTTTGGATCGAATAAAATGCATCTTCGACCCGTTTTTTGCGCCCTCATGTTGGCCTCACTGATGGGTGGCCAACTTTCTTTCGGGCAGCAGGTGGACGTGCCCTTGTATCCGCTGGACGTAGCGGTTCACGCGGACGGCCAAGCTTACGTGGTGGACCGCAATTTGCCGGGAGTCTGGCAATGGAAACAGGAAAAGCTCTCCATTCTATTTGAAGGTTCCCGCAAGTTCCGCACGCCTCTAAACGCTGCTCGCAGTATCGCTTTGGACCAGGACGGAAACCTGCTTGTCGGAGACTCTTCCACGCGAGATGTCTACC
>JANQOL010000767.1 GCA_028289675.1 Pirellulaceae bacterium | reverse complement strand
GAGCCGCAGTTCCAGTTGCAGGCGATCAATCGGATGTTGGACCGTCACGAGCGCAAGACACTCGTGACGCTGGTACGCATGTTGGCCAAAGGAGAATCGGGGCGGCGAGTGGCCGACGAGCTGCGACGGACGGTTACTGCCGGCTACAGTTCTTATCGCGTGACGTCAGCGGATGCCTGGGATCAATTGCCGCTGCCCGAGAAGCCACCTGAAGACGCTTACAATTCTGCGCTGCTGACTGTCGCGAATACCAAGTTGGGACATAAGTCGGCGGATCCTCAGTTGGAAAAACTGCACTTGGATGCCCGCGCTGGCCACTGGGAGTCGCTGCTTGGACATGGACTGTACGGCAAGCTGCGCGATGGAGCCACCAAGTACTACGGGCGCGAGCTGCCGGATGATTTGGTGGCCGCACTGTGGATCCTGGCGGACCGTGCGGCGGCGGAAGCACTGCCGCTGCGCCGAGACCAAACGCTGGCCAGCCGGCAAGTCTTGGAGGCATATGACGTCGAGTATTCGGCGCTGATTCGCCAGTACCGCATGGTGGCGTTCTCCGACGTGACGTACTACCTGTCGCGTTGGATGTCCACCGGCAAAGCGTCACCTAAGCGTCAGGCCGACCAAGAGGAAGCGCGCGCCAGTCGAGCTCGACAGCGTTTGGAGTTCCGCTTGGATTGCGGCGTGCATCACTTGCTGTTGGATGAGTTCCAAGACACGGCTCCAGATCAATGGCAGATTCTAGAACCGCTGGCTAAACCACTCAGCAGACCCGGGCCACATCAATCGATGTTCTGTGTGGGAGATACCAAGCAGGCGATTTATGGTTGGCGTGGAGGCGTGGCCGAAGTGTTTGAATCGGTGGCGCAGTCCATGCCGAGTATTGAACAACAAGAGTTGCGCGAAAGTTTCCGTTCGAGTCCGGAGATTGTGACGACGGTCAACGAGGTGTTTCGCAATTTGGAACGTCATCGTAACTTTGGTCGCTGTGAAAGCGTCGCTAGTCAGTGGTCGGCGAGCTTTCCGGAACACCGCACCACCCGGCAAGACTTGTCGGGCTACGTCTGCCTTCAAAACGGTCCCGCAGGCGACAAGGATCTGACGGGTGACGAACGCCAGTTGGCATTTTTGGAGACAACCGCTGACCAAATCGCCGAGTTGACTGGTCGCAGTGCGGCGTCGGTGGGTGTGCTGTTTCGAACCAACGCCGACGTGGCGCGGATGATTGGCTTGCTGCGCGACCGTGGTGTGTCGGCCAGTCAAGATGGTGGCAATCCGCTGACGGATTCGGCTGCGGTTCAGCTGGTATTGTCGCTCGTCCACTTAGCTGATCACCCTGGCGATGGCATCTGCCGGTTTCACGTGCTGACGTCGCCTTTGGCACCGCACCTGCCAGATGGTGAGTCCGGTGTTCGGCCAGGACAAGTGGATGTGATCGCTTTGGCCGCTTGGTTCCGCCAGCAGGTGTCCAGTCGCGGATTGGGACGCGCGATTGCCTTGATTGCCGACAAATTGGCCCCATGCCTGTCCTGGTGGGATTTGCATCGGTTGGAGCAGTTGATTCGCTTGGCGCACCAGTTCGCCGGTACTTACAGCGGGCGCTTGCGCGAATTTGAGGAGGCTGTGGAGTTTCAACGGGTGGCTCTGCCAACCGAAGCTCAGGTCAAGGTCATGACCATTCATGCCAGCAAGGGGCTCGAGTTCGATGCGGTTTTTCTGCCATCACTCGAAGTCGACTTGGTAGATGGCAACACGCTGTTGGTGATGCGCGGCCAGGATCCATGTCAGCCGCCCAGTGGTGTGCTGCGTTACATGAACGCCAGCTTGCAAGCCATGTTGCCCGAGAGCTGGCAAGAGGCCTTCGATCAGCATCGCTACCGCACGGCCACGGAAGCCTTGTGCCTGTTGTACGTGGCCATGACTCGAGCCAGAGTCGCCCTGTACATGACCGCTCGTCCGAACTCAAGGCAGTCAACTCAGCAATTCGGATCTCTGTTGCAATCGACGTTGGGCAGCAAGGAGCTCACCAAGACGGCCTCGGCCACTGTGTTCGAAGCCGGTGCTCCGGATTGGTATCGCGCTTGGCCCAAGTCGCAGGAGACTTCCGATCCAGAAGAGACTGGTGACAGCTCGGAGGGAACGACCGCCGCGGATGCTACGGCAATTAGGTTAAGAACCGATTCCGATTCTGCGCCGGTACGTGGACTGCGGGTGGCCGCGCCCTCCTACATCGGTCAGCAATCCCGACCCATTCCGCTAGCGCACGCTTTTTCCTACAGCCAGACGCTGGGCGCGACCTACGGCACGTTGATCCACGCGTTTTTCGAGCAAATCCGCTGGCTGGACGATTTTGAATTTGATCGTGGGGAGCTGCGAAAGGCCGCCTTGTCCGCGATCACTCCCGAAGAGTTGCAATTGGTTTCACTGGAACGCGCTCTGGATGACTTTGAGGACATGCTGCACTTGGATAGCGTGCGTTCCGCGTTGTCGACAGCCCGGTACCGGCCATCGTCGTTCGGCTTTACCCCAGACACAGTCGAAGTGGACTGTGAACGGCCGTTAAGTCTGGTGGTGGAAGATCAACTGATATCCGGCACCATCGATCGCCTGGCGGTGTTGATGCGCGATGGCCGGCCTTATGCCGCTGAGATTATCGATTTCAAAACCGACGCGTTCGACCCCAATATGACATTGTTGTGGTTAGATGATCGTATCGAACACCACCGGCCCCAGCTGGAGGTGTATGCCAAAGTTGTAGCGCAGTTGTTTCAGCTGCCGCCGGAGCGCGTGGCCACGTATTTGGTGATGCTCAGTTCGGATGATTTTGTCCGTGTGGATCGAACCTCACCGGATCCTCATTTCAATCACGGAAAGTCGACGGCTAACGCCCGATAGCGGCAGCCGGACGACCGTCGCCCGCCGGCAAGAATCCAGTTCAACCGCAACTCCAACGTATTCCTTTCACACCGGAGTGGATTGCTTCGGCAGTTGAGTTTCATGACGAACAGCAGCTTTATTCACTTGGCGGACGTGCATTTAGACAGTCCGCTAGCCAATGTACAACGCTTGGACGAGACCACGGCAGCACGACTGCAGTCCGCTACCCGGCAGAGTTTGGAACAGGTCATGGATTTGGCCTTGGAGCGGGATATTGGGGCAGTGCTGATTGCAGGCGATCTGTTTGATGCACCCGTGCGAGACGTCAGCGCCGCGCTATGGGTCGAACGCCAATTCAGGCGACTGACTCAGGCAGGGATTCATGTCGTCATGATTCGTGGAAATCACGACGCGCAAAGCAGTGCTGGCCGAGTGTCGTTGTGGCCGGAGGGGGTGCACGAACTTTCGGCCGCTCAGCCGGAAACAGTGTTGCTCGACCAGATTGGTTTGGCCGTGCATGGCCAAAGTTTTGGAGCTCGCGTCGAGACCAATGACCTGGCAGCTCAGTATCCTCAACCGGTACCCGGCTATTTCAACGTCGGCTTGCTACACACATCGCTATCCGGAGCGGTCGGCCACGATACTTACGCACCCACTTCCACCGGCACGTTGGAGAATGTGGGCTACGACTACTGGGCCCTGGGGCACATTCATGGGCGCAGTCAGACTTCGCTCAGCACACAATGCTATGTGGGCTACAGCGGAAATACGCAGGGCCGACACATTCACGAATCGGGAGCCAAGGGATGCCAGCTGGTACGGATTGTCGACGGAAAACTAGCTGAGATCGAGTTTGCCGCGACGGACAGCTTGCGGTGGCATTTGATCGACGTTGACGTTTCAAAGCTCGAGCATTTGCGCGACATCGAAGAGTGTTTGCCGGATCTCGTGCTGCCGCTGCTCGAAGCCGCCGATGGTCGCCCGCTGGCAGTGCGCACGCAGCTGTCGGGCGCCAGCGCATTGCATCGCGATTTGACGTCGCGCGGAACTGTCGACCAGTTGACGGAGACGTTGGCCAGCCGGCTCGCTGAACTGGGGGACGTGTGGTTGGAGTCGGTCAAAGTCGCATCGACGCCGTACTTCGACGCGCCCGAGGAAGATCTCATGCTGCCGCTGAAATATTTGAGTCTGGTCGGCAAACAGTGCCAAGAAGATCCGGCTCTTCGTGAAGAACTGGGGCAAGTGCTGGAGGAGTTGCTCAAGAACGCCCGCTCCGATCTGAACGGCTACGATTGGCCGTTGGCCGATTTGGCGCGACGCGACGCGGAACTGGAACGCTGCATCAGGCGGGCTGAAGAAATGCTGGTGGCGCGGCTGGCCACCGGAGGTGCCGCGTGAGAATTGAACATTTGCAGCTGGAGAATTTCGGGATCTACACGCACCAGCGTTTCGATTTCAATGCGGCCCCGCTGGTGTTGATTTACGGTGCCAACGAATCGGGCAAGACGACCGCGCTCAACGGCATTCGGCAAGCCATCTTCGGTTTTCGCACTCGCACACCTTACTTGACCGGAGCAACGATGCAGGCCGAGGTCACCATGCGGATGGACGATGACAGCCGGCTCGAATTCGTGCGCCGCAAAGGACGTCCGGACGATGTGCGTGGCACTTGGCAGACCGCGACTGTTGGCGAGGCCGAGGTGCGGAAGTTGCTGGCGAACATGGATCTGGAGAGCTACGAACATTTGTTCGGATTCTCTCAAGAGGAACTGCGCAAGGGGCAGGATACCCTGAAAAGCGCTCGTTTAACTGAAGCGCTCGCCGGAGGCAGCTTGGGTGGCATCCACGCGCTAGAACGGCTGCGTGCCGAGCTGAACGATTCGCTGGGCGAGCTGTACAAGCCGCGAGGATCAACGTCAAAAATCAACCGCAAGCTGCTTCAAATCCGCAAGTCGCGTGAAAGTCTGACTCAGTCCGAAGTCACTCCTTCACAAGTAGCTGAACTGCGGCGTCAGGCCGAGCGCGCCCAACAGCAAAGCGAGCAACATCGCGCGCAAATCGTCGTCGAACATCGCCGACGGGCTGAGTTGCAGCAGCGGCTGGCAGCACTCCCGGACTATCAGCGGCGTCGCGCTTTGCAAGCGCAATTGGACGAAATTGACTTCCCGGCAGACGTGGATGCTGCTCTGATTGCCCAATGGACCGACTTGGGTGAGCAGCGCCGGACGTTGACTCGACAGCTGGAGCAGGAGTCCAAGGAACTGCAGCAAGACACTTCGGAGGTCGAGTTGCTGGGCGGTGAGTGCTCACTGTTTGCCGTGGAAACGGATATCGAATCACTGGGCCATCAAGCGCAAGACATTGCCGGTCTGCGACAGCGGCTAAAGGAGCTGCAGCATCAACAAACCGAAACCCAGGCAGTATGCCAGGAAATCGAGACCAATTTGCAGCTACCAACCGTGACGGACGAGTTGTTGGCTTTTGAGGTGTCGGTGCCCACGCGGCATCGCTTGCAGCAAGTGGCCGAACAGCATCGCGCCGTGACCACAGAATGCACGGAAGTCGTTGCTC
>JANQOL010000762.1 GCA_028289675.1 Pirellulaceae bacterium | reverse complement strand
CGCAGAGCATCCAATTGGCTGCCAGCCTGGTGGAGGTTGGCGCGTTGGACGAGGCGTTGCAGTTGCTCCAGCAACTGACCAAGCAGCAACCCGAATTAGGAACTGGTTGGACGGAGTTGGGCGCATTGCAGTTGCAGCAGCGTGACGCGGATTCTGCCTTGCAAGCTTATGAGCAAGCCGTGCATCTGGAGCCCGAAAACCCCACCGCGCATTTTGGCATGGCCACAGCAGCCGCTCGATGTGGACGTCGCGAGCTGGCGCAAAAACACCAACAGTTGCATCGCCAATATCGTCAGCAGGATCGCGAGGCGCTCGCCAACGAACGCCGGACTTACAACGACCTGCAAGCGATCACCACCGACGTCGTAGATCAGCTCACACAGGTGGCCGGTGTCTACCTCTCTGCCAAACAAACTGATATGGCCACACAGGTGCTGGAGCGAGCAGCCGCGTGCCAACCAACTCATGTAGCCAGTCGCCAAAACTTGGTCAGGATTCACCAACAAGCCGGACGCTGGGACAAGGCGGTACGCTGGCAAAGCGAAGTCGTCCAACTGGAACCAGAAAAATTTTCGGCCACGTTTCAGTTAGCGATGCTCAAAGCGCAAGCTGGCCGCATCGATGATGCGGAACAAATCGTTGTCCGATTTGTGGAGCAATACCCCGAACATGGGCGAGCGGCCATCACCTTGGCCCAGTTCTATGTGGACGTCAAACCGGATCTGAAGCGTGCCTTGGCAGCAGCGCGGGCTGGCGCTGAACTGTCCCAGTTTCCCGGCGACTTTGTATTCCTGGCCGCGCTGCTGGGGCGAGCTGGAGATGGCGAGGCGGCCGACGAGGCACTGCGCCGAGCCGAGTCGCTGAACGGCGAGTCAGGCTCCAACGTCCAGCAAGTTTACAAGCAGCTTCGCGCGAACCTGGATCGCAACAGCAAGTTGGGCCCCTAGCGCAAATCACTTCTTCTTCTGGCTCGTCGTCGGAACACTCGCAAACTCTCCTCACGAAATCATAAGCCGCTTTAGTTGTATGTCCATCGAACATAGGATAGCGCACCTCCTCCGGCTCGGCTGGTTGGCACCTTGGCTACTGGTTGGTGGCCCGTTACCGGCGCAGTTCAATTTGCATGATGTCACCGAGCAGTCTGGCATCGACTTTGTGCACACTGATGGTAGCCGTGGTAAACACCTGATGCTGGAAAGCATGACTGGAGGGGTGGCGCTGTTGGACTACGATCAGGACGGATGGATCGACGTCTATTTCCTGAACGGTCACCCATTGGGCACGCCAGCATCCTCTTTAACGCCTACCAATCGGCTGTACCGCAACTTGGGCGGTTGGAAGTTTCAAGATGTCACCGTCCAAGCGGGGGTGGCGGATCCAGGTTTCGGCCTGGGAGTGGCTGCAGCGGACTTTGACAACGATGGCTGGGCCGATTTGTACGTCAACAACTTCGGAGCCAACAAGCTCTATCGAAACCAAGGAGACGGTACGTTCGCGGATTGGACGCCGGTCAGTGGCACCGACAATGGACACCGTGCTGGCGGAGGTGTGGCCTGGGTCGATACGGATCTGGACGGAGATCTGGACCTGTACGCCGTCAACTACATTCTGTTCGACGTCGATCAGCAAACCGTGCACATGCACAAAGGCTTGCCAGCCTACCCGAGTCCGCTGCGCTTTGATCCAGATCCCGACACGCTTTACGAGAACAACGGGGACGGTACGCTAACTGACATTTCGCAGGCATCGGGAATCGACCAGTGGGCAGGTCGGGGAATGGGGGTCGTTAGCCTGGACTATGATCAGGATGGTGACTACGACGTGGTGGTCGCCAATGACTCACAAGCCAACTATTTGTTCGAAAACCAAGGCGACAATCGCTTTGAGGAGGTTGGTTTGCTGGCAGGTATCGCCTATGACTTTCGCGGCAACAGCCAAGCTTCAATGGGTGTTGATGTCGCCGACTTGGATCGCGACGGGCGTTTCGACCTGTATGTGACTTCACTGCACAACGAAGTTTCCACCCTGTATCGCAACCTCGGGGGCGGCCTGTTCGAAGATGCAACTCGACTTACCGGTGCCGGCTCCGCCACGCTGGCGCACGTTACCTGGGGAACGGTTGCCGCGGACCTGGATCTGGACGGGTACCTGGATTTGTTCGTGGCCGCTGGTCACTTGGACGACCTGGTGAGCGTGCGCGGCGGCTCGTCGCAGGCAACCGGTTTCGCGGTCAAGAATGTACTGCTGCGCGGCCGCAATGACGCTTTCGAAAACGTGGAAGGCAATTGGGGCACGGGCACCCAGGACATCCAATCGTCGCGCGGTGTGGCGGTGGGCGACCTGGATCAGGATGGCGATCTGGATCTGGTGGTGCTCAACTCGCGGGCGCGGCCGACGCTGTTGCGGAATGATACACGTCGTCAGGGACGCACCTACGTCTCCTTAAGTCTGGTAGGCACACATGCCAATCGGGATGGTGTCGGCGCGCTTATCCAGGTGACGCAGGGAGACGTAACTCAATACGACATCGTCACCAGTGGCTCCAGCTACCAAAGCAGCAGCACGAAACAGCTGACTTTTGGCGTCGACGCGATGGGAGGACCGGTCGAGGTGCGCATCCGTTGGCCTGGCGCCGCGGAGGCCACGCAGACGTTCAGTATGCAACCAGGAGAATTCCGACGGTGCAGGCAGCCGTAGCCGTCCGTCGCCATTTACCCCAGGTGGGTAAGTTGGAGTCCAGGCTTTAGAGATCGTCCAGCTTAGGCGTTTGCAATGCTTGCAAAAAAATGGCCTCGCAGGACTGGGAGATTCGCACTACGAGTGCGAG
>JANQOL010000751.1 GCA_028289675.1 Pirellulaceae bacterium | reverse complement strand
ACACCCCCCGGCCCGATCGCGGGAGCCTAAGCGACCGCGCCGGCTGGCTGGGGTTGCGAGCCTGCCAACCGATCCCGACGGCAGGCGGCAGTCCTGGGGGATTTTGGCAGGCCGCCAACACGTTGTCGCAGCGGCACTTGGGAGTTGGACGAGGTCGCGTGGAAGTAAAACTGGATTTGTCGGGCGTGCAGCCCGGACTATGCGGCGGTCTATGTCATCACTCCGGCGAATTCGCCCTGCTGGGTGTCGCCGTCAACAAGGACAATGAACGCCGGCTGTTTTTTGAGGACCACTCGGGTCGTCACCTGGGAGCTTCGCTGGCTGACCAGCACTTGTATCTGCGCAGTGACACCCACGGCGATCAAGCCAGTTTTGCCTGGAGCGAAAACGGCGAGACCTGGCACACGACTCAGTGGACTTATACTTTGGTGTTTGGCAATTGGCGGGGCAATCGCCCCGGTCTGTTTTGTTTCAACGAACGAACCGACGTGTCATCGCAAGCCGGCTACTTAGACGTCGATTGGTTTCACTACACGGCCATGCCATGATGTTCCGCTGTTCCATGCTGTTGCGTTTGATTGTCAGTTGCCTAAGTCTTTGGAGCGTGGTAGCCTCCCTACTGCCCAAGGTAGCGGTTGCGGACAGCCGACCGAACATCTTGATCATCTTGGCCGACGATTTGGGTTACCACGACGTCGGCTTTAATGGTCTGGAGGACTTCACCACACCCAATCTGGACGCCTTGGCAGCTTCAGGTGTCGTCTGCCGCAATGGTTATGCCTCCCATCCATTTTGCGCACCTACGCGCGCAGGATTGCTAACTGGCCGCTACCAACATCGCTTTGGATTCGAAGGCAATCCCACTCGCGCGCATCCCGAGCGTGGTCTTCCGGAAACCGAGGTCACCCTGGCCAACCTGCTGGAACGATCCGGGTATCGTACTGTGGGTATCGGCAAGTGGCATCTGGGGACCGCACGGGAACATCACCCGGTTCGCCGCGGCTTCCAAGAGTACTTTGGCTTCCTCGAAGGCCAGCGGAGCTACTTCAAGACCGATTGCAAATGGTGGACTCTCGGAGCCGATGATCAAGTCGTCGTCCGGCCAGCGACGTCCTCCAGTCGGACAGACTATCTCACCGACATGCTCACCGATGAAGCCGTACATTACATTCGACAGTCTCCGTCAGACCAGCCGTTCTTCATGTATCTGGCTTACAGTGCTCCGCATGGCCCATTGGAAGCCACGCCACAATGGTTGGGTCGAGTTGGTGACATCCAGCCCTCAAAGCGCCGCACTTATGCGGCAATGGTCACTTCGTTGGACGATGGCGTTGGACGGATTCGTCGTACTCTGCAGCAACAGGGTATCGCGAACAACACGTTGATCTTTTTCATGAGTGACAACGGTGGCATCACACCGGTGAACGCAGCGCGCAACACACCGTTTCGCGGCCTGAAAGGGACGTTGCTAGAAGGAGGCATTCACGTGCCCTATGTCGTGTCCTTTCCGGGCACCATTCCCGCCAACTCAGAGCTGCAACATCCGGTCATGAGCTTTGACGCGTTTGCCACCAGTCTGGCTGCTGCGGGAGTCGAGCGTGATCTGGCGACTCCCGTGGACGCCAAAAACTTGCTCCCGCTACTGTCCGGCCAAACGACCGCCGCACCGCACGAGACCCTGTATTGGCGCACTGGAAACGGATTCCAGCTGGCAGCCCGGAGGGGAAATCTGAAGTTCTTGCACATTGACGGCCTTCCGCCCCGCTGGTTCGATTTGCAACAGGACTTCCAGGAACGGCATTCGTTGGAGGCCGAACAAGAGAACGTCCGCCCAAGCGCCCGCCGGCAATTGGCCGTTCAGGCACGACGATGGTCTAACGAGATTCCCAAGACCGAATTCAGCGTGCATGGCCTCAAGCTGGAACAGCAGTGGCGGGCAGTTGGCCTGAAATCCGCACCACGTGTACGCGTGTTCCCGTAACTTGACCGCAGTCCGTTTTTGTTTGGCCGTGCCAGGAGCCGGTGGTTTGAGGAAGGCCTCTAAATGTGGCTGAACAACACCCGTCGTACTCGTACTCAGGCGCAGCCGGTGCTCGTACTCGAAGGCTCTCTGGCTCGCGCACCAGCACTACTGGTGGCCTACGAATCTGTACGCCTGCGGCTAACTGCTAGTTCTGCCAAACCATGGCGAACGCGGCCAAGCGAATCTGCTACGCAACTACCGGACCATCATCTGGCAGCGATCGCGGACCAACCCCAGCACGCCTCCCAGAAAATCGGTTCTGGGTTAAAATCTGTCGCCACGACAAGGCAGTGAGGTAGGCTGCCGGCTATTAGATGATTTCGAGGATGACGCGCACGTGCCGATCAGCAACCATTGGAGTTTCTACTCGGGAACGCGTCTTGCTTTCGGTCGAGGCTGCTTGGTGACCTTGCAAACGGTCATGTCCCGCTTGGGACGACCGAAGGTCATGCTCGTCACCGACCCGGTACTGCGTGAGTTGGGTTTGGTTGAGCGAGTCCTTGAGCCGCTACGAGCCTGCGGCTGCCAGCACATCGTGTTTGATCAGGGCGAGGTCGAACCCAGTTCGGATTTAGCTTTGCAGGCCGCTCGATTGGGCCGCGAACAACAGGTCCAAGCCGTGATCGGGCTGGGTGGTGGCAGCAACATGGACTTAGCCAAGTTGGTCGCCGCCTTGCTGACCAACGATGTTGATCCCGTAGACCTCTTCGGCTTCGATACCGTGGCCACTCCGACGGCGCCACTGGTATGTATCCCAACCACTGCTGGGACGGGCAGCGAAGTTTCGCACGCGGCGGTCATCAAGCATGCGGACACCGGCCGCAAAGGCGCCATCCTGAGCCAGGCGATTCGTCCATTGATCGCGCTGGTGGATCCCAGTCTGACGGATTCCTGCCCACGTGGAGTCAGCGCGGAGAGTGGAATTGACGCCCTGACGCACGCGGTGGAAGCCTACTTGGCCACTTCATACGAAGAATTCGACGAGGATATCGACCACGGCTTAGCCTACGAGGGTGCTCACCCGTTGGGCGACATGTATGCGGAGCAAGCCATCGCACTGATCGGACGTCACCTAGCTCGAGCGGTCCAAGAACCCGACGACCATCAGGCCCGAGATGGGATGGCTCTGGCCGCCACGCTGGCCGGCGTCGCTTTCTCCAACTGCGGTGTGACGTTAGTGCATGCACTCGAGTATTGGGTTGGAAGTCAGTACCCGTGTTCGCACGGCGTGGGCAACGGCATCTTGCTGCCAGAAGTCATGCGGTACTACTTGCCGGTTCGTGGGGAACGGCTTGCTAAAGTTGCTTCGTTGCTGAGTGAAACGCCCGAACCAGTCAGTGATCCAGAGTCTGCGATTGAGCGCGTCGTCGCACTGCGTCGCCAAATTGAGCTGCCAGAACGGCTGAGTCAAGTCGGCGCGGAACCGGAACACCTGAAGAAATTAGCTCGCAGCGCTGCTACACTGAAGCGTCTATTGGATCTCGCACCTCGGCCCACAACACACCAAGATCTGCTGGCGATTCTACAAGCCGCATTGTAAGGCCCGCAGGCAACGGACGTCATGACACTTAAATCAGGTGTATCTTACTGCATAGACGGGCATCATCTGCCTCGATCCAGTGCCTTTCCAGTGCCCTCCCAACCCATCAACGCTTCACAGGCGGCCGTTTGAAATATGAAGTTCCTACTAGCTGGACAGTGGCAGGACCGGGACGAAAAGATCGAGGTCATCAATCCGGCTAACGGAGACGTTGTCGATACGGTCCCGCGCGCCACAGCGGATGATGTAGAAACGGCACTAGGCACAGCTGAGCAGGCCGCCACAGTCATGGCCCAGTTGACGGGCTACGAACGTTTTAAGATCCTGCGAAAAACCGCGGATTTGTTGCTTGAGCGGAAGGTGGATTTGGCACGCACGCTCAGTTGTGAAGAGGGCAAGACCTATGGCGAAGCATCGTCAGAGGTGGAACGCGCCGCGCAAACGATGGAACTGAGCGGCGAAGAAGCTAAGCGGCTGGGCGGCGAAGTGCTGCCTTTGGACGGAGGCGACGGAGTATCCAACAAACTGGGATTCACGCTGCGTGTACCCTGTGGTGTCGTGGTGGCCATCACCCCATTCAACTTTCCCTTAAATTTGGTTTGTCACAAGGTGGGCCCCGCGCTCGCGGCGGGCAACAGTGTCATCCTCAAACCGGCTAGCGACACACCCTTGGTCGCCCTCAAGTTGGCCGAGCTACTTTTGGAAGCTGGCTTACCTCCCCCAGCCTTGTCCTGTCTAACCGGCAGTGGCAGCCAGGTGGCCAGCGCCCTGTGCCGCGACCGGCGAGTACGAAAAATCAGCTTTACTGGCAGCCAAGCGGTCGGCGAATCCATTTGCCGCGTCGCAGGCATGAAGAAGGTCACCATGGAATTGGGGGCCAATTGCCCGCTAGTCGTTTTACCGGACGCGGATCTGCAACAAGTGGCCAGGGCGTGCGTCGCCAGCGGCTATGCCAACGCCGGCCAAGTCTGCATTTCGGCTCAACGTCTGATTGTGGCCGCGGACGTTCATGACGCGCTGGTGGACGAGTTGGTACCGCAGGTCCGCGCGATCCGTACGGGAGATCCGCTGGCTACCGCGACGCAAATGGGTCCCATGGTGCGCGAAGACGACGCCCGCCGCGTCCGCGATTGGATTACTGCGGCGGTCGACCAGGGAGCTCAATTAGCCTGCGGTGGCAGACAGGAAGGAGCTTTCGTGGAACCCGCCGTGCTGGTCA
>JANQOL010000724.1 GCA_028289675.1 Pirellulaceae bacterium | reverse complement strand
CTACGCAGTCAAACCAGCACCGTGCAGATTCGCGTCATGGAACAATGTCCGCCTCCGGTGCGGATTATTTCGCTAGGGCGAGTCTATCGCCCGGACGAGGCAGATCCAACGCACTTTCCCATGTTCCATCAAATGGAAGGTTTGTGGGTCGACGAACACGTCACCATGGCCCAGCTGAAGAGCGTGCTCCGTTTGTTCGCCAACAGCTACCTGGGAGCCGACGTGTCCATTCGCTTCCGGCCCAGCTTCTTCCCGTTTACCGAACCCAGCGTCGAAGCTGACTTTCTGTGGAACGATGAATGGATCGAATTTGGCGGTGCAGGCATGGTGGATCCGAATGTCCTGACCGCGGTGGGTTACGACCCCGAACAGGTTACCGGATTCGCATTCGGATTGGGCGTTGAACGACTGTGCATGCGCCGGCACGCGGTCACCGATATCCGAGACCTGTACCGTAACGACCTGAGGTTCCTGCATCAATTCTGATGCAGTGGACAATTTGCTCATCGGATGCGAACGCAATTATGCATCGGAATGTTGAGGCTCTGCAATCATGTTAGTTTGTTGGGATTGGCTGGCTGAGTACGTGGAATTGTCGACCACGCCGGAAGATTTGGCACTGCAGTTCGCCATGTCCGGATTGAATCACGAGTCCACAGACCAGGTCGGCGGCGACACCGTGCTGGATTTGGAGGTGACTAGCAATCGCGGAGACTGCCTGGGACATGTCGGCGTCGCCCGCGAAGCGGCCGTGTTGCTGGGGCAAACTCTGCGATTGCCTGATCCCCAGCCCCCAGCCGGCGATTTCGACAGCGCCGACTTCATCCAAGTCAAAAACGAATTCTTGGAGGGCTGCCCAGAATACACAGCACGAGTTGTTCGTGGCGTCCGCATTGGCCCCAGCCCCGACTGGCTGGTACGGCGTCTACAAGCTGTGGGCATCAACTCTGTCAACAACGTTGTCGACGTCACCAACTACGTGATGCTGGAGTGCGGCCAGCCGTTGCACGCCTTTGATCTGAAGCACTTGCAGGGTGGTCAGATTATCGTGCGGCGTGCCAGCGACGACGAGCAGTTTCTGGCCATCGATCACAAGACGTATCAGCTGGATTCCCACATGGTTGTGATCGCCGATGCCAAACGGTCCGTGGCGCTCGGAGGTGTCATGGGAGGCGCTGAAAGTGAAGTCTCCGATGACACAGTGGATTTGCTCATCGAGGCGGCCCGCTTTCAGCCGCTGGCGATTCGTCGGGCAGCCCGCAAATTGAAACTTCACAGCCCTTCTTCATATCGCTTTGAACGCAGCCCCGATCCAGCGGGTCTGGACGCGGCTAGCTTGCGCTGCTGTCAATTGATTGTGGAATTGGCTGGCGGACAAGTTGGTCGGGGATTGGTCCGCGCGGGACAGCCGCCCGCGGCCCGTGAGAGCATCACGTTCCGGTACGGGCAACTGCCGCGTGTCTTGGGACTGGACATCCCCTCGGAGGAAGTCAATCGCATCTTGACGCACCTGGGGTGTGAAACGCGGGAAATCGATGCGGGC
>JANQOL010000722.1 GCA_028289675.1 Pirellulaceae bacterium | reverse complement strand
TGACCAGTCCCGGCAGCAGCGTCGTGTCGCCAGGCGTGTCGATTTTGACCTTTCTCAGCATCCGGGCAATGATCACTTCGACGTGCTTGTCGTTGATCTCGACCCGCTGGCTTCGGTAAACCTGCTGGATCTCGTGAGTCAGGTACTGCTGCACAGCTTCTTCACCGCTGACTCGCAAAATGTCGTGCGGCACCAGCGGACCATCGACCAGGGCCTGTCCGGCTTTGACTTCATCACCAGTGTGCACCAGAAAGCGTTTACCGTGTGGCACCAAATGTTCGTGCTCGGTACCGCTTTCGGTGCGAACGATGATGGTCCGCTTACCACGCCGCTTGGTTTGTTGTAGTTCCACCAACCCGTCGACTTCGGCAATAACGGCCGGGTCCTTGGGCTTACGAGCTTCGAAAATCTCCGTCACTCGTGGTAGACCACCGGTGATGTCCGCGACACCTTTCGATTCCCGCGGCATTTCGGCCAGATCCGTACCGGCGGTGACCACTTTGCCTTCCTGCGTCGAGATGACGGCACGCTCGGGCAAGTAGTAAACATCTAGCGGCTTGCCTTCAGCGTCTTCGATGACGATTTGCGGGTGCAAGTCGCCTTTGTGATCCACGATGACTTGCCGCGTGCCACCACCCGGATCGCGTTCCATTCGCATGGTCTCGCCTTCCACCACGTCGTCAAAGCGGACCTTACCGCCCACTTCAGAGATGATGGGAATCTTGTGAGGATTCCACTCACACAGAACTTGTTCCGGATCGACCACGTCGTCTTCTTTGACGCGCAACATGGCCGCGGCGGGCACGTCGAACTTCTCCAGCTCGCGTCCCTTGGCGTCCAAAATCACGATCTCGCTGTTGCGGGTCAGTACGATTTCAACGCCCTCTTCGTTGGTCACGCAGCGCATCTTTGCGAACTTCACGGTACCCCCGCGTTTCGCTTTGATTTCACTGTCTTCGACCGTGGTGCTTACCGCCCCACCGATGTGGAAGGTACGCATCGTCAATTGCGTTCCAGGCTCGCCAATCGACTGGGCTCCGATAATGCCCACAGCCATGCCTTCTTCCACCATCGCACCGGTGGACAGGTCCATACCGTAACAGCGGCGGCAGACACCCAAGGAGGCGTCGCACGTCATTGGGCTGCGGACTTGAATCTTCTCCAATCCCATTTCTTCGATCTTGCGGGCGATTTCCGCGGTGATCATCTGGTTCTCTTCCACGATGACTTCGTCGGTCACCGGGTTGACGATATTTTGGCGGGACACGCGACCGTTAATGGCCTCGATCAACCGCACTTCCACTTTCTCGCCGCGGTACACGACACCCTTAGTAATGCCTTGGGTGGTGCCGCAGTCGTCCATGGTGATCACCACGTTTTGGGCCACGTCCGCCAGCTTGCGGGTCAAATAACCCGAGTCGGCGGTTTTCAACGCCGTGTCGGCCAGGCCCTTCCGGGCACCGTGCGTACTGGAGAAGTACTCCAACACGCTGAGGCCTTCGCGGAAGTTGGCCTTAATGGGCGTCTCGATGATTTCGCCAGTCGGCTTGGCCATCAGGCCCCGCATGCCCGCCAATTGTCGAATCTGCTCAATACCACCTCGAGCACCGGAGCGCGACATCAGGAATACTGGGTTGACGTACCAGGCACCCAAGTGATCATCGTGCTCCATCGCCTGCATCATGTCTTTGGTGATGTTTTCACGAGCGTGGGTCCACAAGTCCAGCACAGAACGGTAACGCTCTTGCTGGGTCATCAAACCTCGGTCATGGCTCTTCTTGAGTTTCATCACCTTCTTCTCCGTGTCGGAGATAAAAGTGAATTTGGACTCTGGCGTGACCAGGTCGTCGGTGCCGAATGACAAACCGCTGCGCGTCGACTCGCGGAAGCCCAGTTGGTTCATATCATCCAGCAAGTTGATCGTGGCTCGCCGACCAAGCCGCTGGTAGCAATCGCTGATGACAGACGCCAGGTCACTGCCGCGCAACGAGATGTTATAAAAGTCCAAGCCATCCGGCAGCATCATGTTAAACATGACGCGTCCATAGCTGGTTTCAATTAAGTCACCGAACTTGGCGGTACCATCTTCGGTCTTCAGCCGGCGGTGCTTAGGCAACCGGACTTTGATCTTGGCGTGCAAATGGATCACACCTTGATTAAAGGCCAGGTCGGCCTCCGCCATGGTGGAAAACACCATGCCCTCGCCGGGCATGTCGGGTTTCAGCAAGCTGATGAAGTAGCAGCCCATCACCGTGTCCTGCGATGGACTCATAATGGGGCGACCGTTGCTGGGCGCGAAGATATTGTGCGTACTCATCATCAAGGTATGCGCCTCGACTTGAGCTTCCAACGACAGCGGCAAGTGCACCGCCATTTGGTCGCCATCGAAATCGGCGTTAAAGCCCTTGCAGACCAACGGGTGCAAGTGAATTGCGTTGCCTTCGACCAAGATTGGCTCGAAAGCTTGAATACCCATACGGTGCAGCGTCGGAGCTCGGTTGAGCAACACCGGGTGGTTACGAATGACCTGTTCCAGGATGTCCCAGACCTCTTCATCCTTCCGCTCGAGCATCTTCTTGGCGGACTTGATGGTGTCGGCGTGCCCCAGATCTTTCAGCTTGCGAATGATGAACGGCTGATACAGCTCCAAAGCGATCTTCTTAGGCAGACCGCACTGATGCAGTCGCAGACGCGGTCCGACCACGATGACGCTTCGCGCCGAGTAGTCGACTCGTTTACCCAACAAGTTCTCTCGGAATCGACCTTGCTTACCCTTGATCATGTCGGTCAACGACTTGAGCGGTCGATTGCTGCTGCCCAGGACGGGGCGCTTGCACCGGTTGTTGTCGAATAAGGCATCCACGGACTGCTGCAACATCCGCTTTTCGTTGCGAATGATCACTTCCGGCGCGTTCAAGTCGACTAGCTTGCGCAGCCGGTTGTTACGGTTGATAATTCGGCGATACAAATCGTTCAGGTCACTGGTCGCGAAGTTACCGCTGTCCAGCAGTACCAATGGGCGCAGATCGGGCGGGATGACAGGAATCACGTCCAGCACCATCCACTCGGGACGGTTGTCGCTGTCGCGAATGGACTCGACCAGCTTCAGACGCGTGCTGAGGTCCTTTTTCTTCTGCTTGCTGTTCGTGTCGGACAGTTCGGTGCGCAGCTCCTCGCCGAGGGCCGCCAAATCCAAGTTGGTCAGCAATTTGCGAATTGCGTCGGCACCCATTTCCGCTTCGAAGGCGCCGTCGCCGTGCTGCTGTCTGGCCTCCCGGTACTCGGCCTCGCTCAGCAGTTGTAGCTTGTCCAGTTCGGTTTCCTTGGGATCCAGGACGACGTAGTCTTGGAAGTAGATCACCTTCTCCAAGCTGGAGGTCTTCATGCCCAATAGGGCGCCCAAGCGACTGGGCATGGCCTTGAAGAACCAAATGTGCACGATGGGCGCGGCCAGTTCGATATGTCCCATGCGCTTGCGACGGACCCTAGAGTGGGTCACTTTGACGCCGCATCGATCGCAAATCATGCCCTTGTACTTCATGCCGCGATATTTGCCGCACGCGCACTCCCAGTCCTTTTCAGGTCCAAAAATTCGCTCGCAAAACAATCCGTCCTTCTCTGGACGGTAGGTGCGGTAGTTGATCGTTTCGGGCTTCTTGACCTCCCCGAAGGACCAGCTGCGGATGTCTTGGGGACGGGCCAGGCTGATCTTGACGGAGGTAAAGTCGTTGACGCGATCGTAACTGGTGGTTTCAGCTGTCGACATAAACCGCGGCTCCTAAGTTATGGGGACTGACCGTCGCTGGACGGTTCAGACTTTTCCCAAGCGATATCTTTGGTTGAATGGCTGTGTGCGAATACGAATCGGGAGTCAAGCTGGCGTTCGGCCAGGATGGCTGCTCCCCCAGCAATCCCAGCGGTTCGTCGACAGTCGGCCGACGAACCTGACGGTGAACCGGATTAGAGCTTGCGCTTCTCCAACCGCATGTTGAGTCCCAATCCTCGGATCTCATTGGTCAACACGTCAAAGCTGGCGGGCGTGCCCGCTTCGAGCGTGTTTTCGCCTTTGACCATCGATTCGTAGATTTTGGTTCGACCTTCCACGTCGTCACTCTTGACGGTCAGCAGTTCTTGCAGGATGTAGGCTGCGCCATAGGCTTCCAAAGCCCAAACTTCCATTTCTCCAAAACGTTGCCCACCAAATCGAGCTTTGCCCCCCAGCGGCTGCTGAGTAATCAGCGAGTAAGGTCCAGTGCTGCGGGCGTGTACCTTGTCATCCACCAAGTGGTGTAGCTTGAGCATGTAGATGTATCCGACCGTGGTTTCCTGCTCCATGGGCTGGCCCGTGCGGCCATCGATCAGCCGGATCTTGCCGTGCCGCGGCAGGCCTGCCTCTTCCAAGCAATTGTTGATGTCGCCCTCGGTGGCCCCGTCAAACACCGGTGTAATGGATTGGAAACCGAGTTTGGCTCCAGCCCATCCCAGGTGCGTTTCCAGAATCTGACCTACGTTCATTCGGCTGGGGACGCCCAAGGGGTTGAGTAAGATTTGCAACGGCGTTCCGTCGGGCAAGTGCGGCATGTCGGCAATGGGCAAGACTTTGGAAATCACACCCTTGTTGCCGTGACGCCCAGCCATCTTGTCGCCCACGCTAATGGTCCGCTTGGTCGCGATATACACCTTGACCATTTGCAGTACGCCACTGCGCAGTTCGTCACCCCGCTTCATGCTGTTCAGCTTGCGGTCACGCACGTCAATCGCGTCTTCGACCGCCGGCCAGTGGTGCTTGTACACCTTGCGAACGTCCGCATGAAACTTTTCGTCCAGCTTGTTCACCAACCGAGACAGATTGAACGTCTGAGCGTTCTCCGCCACAAACTTCGGATCCTGGTCGCCGGCCAAAGGAGTTCCATCATCGTCGGTCAGACGGCTGCCGATGACCTTTTCGGTCTCAGCCACAAAAGCGGTGAACGTGGCGGAGATTTCCGCATTGCCTTCGCCCTCGATTTCCTTGAGCTCTTTTTCGAAGACCTTCCGCTCGTCGTCCGAGAGACTCATGCGGCGGCTAAATTTTTGAGTATCAATAACGATACCCTCGATCCCGGACGGTACTTCCAACGAGTCGTTCTTGACGTCCTCGCCGGCCCGGCCAAAGATCGCGTGTAGCAATTTTTCTTCGGGTGTCAGTTCCGTTTTGCTCTTCGGCGAAACCTTGCCGACCAGAATGTCACCCGGACGCACGTAAGTCCCTACCTGGACAATACCGGTCTCGTCCAAGTTGCGAAGTGCTTTTTCGGACACGTTGGGAATGTCCCGTGTGAATTCCTCGCGGCCCAACTTGGTCTCACGAATCTCCACATCGAAGTCCTCGATGTGAATCGACGTGTATGTGTCGGCCCGCACCAATTCCTCACTGATTATGATAGCGTCTTCGTAGTTGTAGCCATCGAAGGACATGAACCCGACCAACACGTTGCGACCGAGAGCCAATTCGCCGCGGTACGTCGCCGCACCATCGGCCAGCACCTGGTCCTTCTCGACCTTGTCGCCCACGTTGACGATCGGTTTCTGATTCAAGCACGTCCGCTCGTTCAGTCCTTGGTACTTCTGCAATGGATAAACGTCGGAGCCAACTTCGATCCGGCACGCATCGCAATAGGTCACCTTGCCAGCTTTCTTGGCACGGATGACCATCGCGCTGTTGGTCGCCACCTCGCGTTCCATGCCCGTGCCCACGATGGGAGGCTCGGCCACCAGCAAGGGAACGGCTTGACGCTGCATGTTCGAACCCATCAGAGCTCGGTTGGCGTCGTCGTGTTCCAGGAATGGAATCAGGCCAGCCGACACACCGACCATCTGACTGGGTGCAATATCCATGTACTGCACTTCTTCCGGCTGGACGATCTGGAAGTCGGCGTGGTAGCGGGCAATCAAATTTGGTCCGGCCACCAGAGCGCCGGACTTGACTTCGGTGTCCGCCGGGCAGATGTACGCGTCGGCTTCCTGGTCCGCCCGCAACCACTGAACCTCGTCGCTCAGCTTGCCATTCTTGATCAGCCGATACGGCGTGATCAGGAACCCGTATTCGTCCACACCCGCGTAGATGGCCAGCGAGCTGATCAAGCCGATGTTGGTTCCTTCCGGCGTTTCAATTGGGCAGATCCGGCCGTAGTGCGAAATGTGCACGTCGCGGACTTCGAAACCCGCCCGCTTCCGGTTCAGGCCTCCGGGACCCAGGGCAGACAGCCGGCGTTCGTGAGTCAGTTGGCTCAGCGGGTTGGTCTGGTCGACGACTTGGGACAGCTCGCCGCGACCGAAGAAGTACTCGATGGCTGCGCTGATGCTCTTGGGATTCACCAGACTGCGAGGCGACATTTCGTCGGCCTCTTTCAGGCTCATTCGTTCTTGCACCGTCCGGCGCAGCTTCAAGAAGCCTTTGCGCAACTCTTCGCTGGCCAACTCGTCGATGGTGCGCAGGCGGCGATTGCCCAAGTGATCAATGTCGTCGAATTGGGCCCCCGAATCCGGATCGAACAACTCGATCATGTACTTGATGGCGGCCACCAAATCATCGGAGCGAAGCGTCATTTCATCTTCGGAAACCGACAACTCCAACTTGCGGTTCAGTCGAAAACGACCGACACGACCCAGTCGATAACGGTTTACATCGAAGAACTTCTCGTGGAACAGCGTCCGGGCTTTCTCCAGTTGCGGCGGATTGCCTGGTCGCAGGCGTTGGTAAATGCGCAGCAATGCCTCTTCGTGACTACTCGTATTGTCCTCGGCCAGAGCATTGAGAATCAGCGGAGTCTTGGGGTCCTCCATGACTTCGACTTTGGCGATGCCCGATGTGCAAATCGTCTCGGCGGTGTTCTTGGAGATCTTGTTACCTGCCTCGACGATGATTTCGCCAGCCCGCTCGGATTCGCTGGGGTAAACGATATCGTCGACCGCAACCTTGCCTTCCAGCTTGGCCACGCTGCGACCATCGACGACCTTCTCTGACTTCGTTTCATAGAACACGTTCAGCAGGTCATTGTCGGTGCTCAGTTCGGGACTCATCGCTCGCAGCAAGGTCATGACGCTGAACTTGCCGCTTTGGTCGATGCGGACGCTCAAGCTGTCTTTCTTGGTCACATTGACTTCGATCCAGCTACCACGCTCGGGAATTACTCGGCAACTGGGGAGCTTGCGATCTGTGGTGGCCTCGATTTCCTCGACAAAGTCCACACCGGGGCTGCGGTGCAACTGGCTGACCACGACTCGCTCGGCCCCGTTGATAATGAACTCGCCGCCGCCCAGCATGATGGGAATATCGCCCAGATAGACTTCTTCCTCGATCGGCTGCTCACGATTCAGCCGCAGCCAGACCTTCATTGGACGACCGTAGGTCAAACGCAATTGTCGGCACTCGGCGGGCGTGTAACGCGGCTTGCCAAGCTCGTACCGCAAGTACTCCAGCGTTACGGTCTTGTCGTAGCTCTCGATGGGGAAGATCTCTTGGAAGACACCCTCCAAGCCCATATTCTTCCGCTTGTCGGATGCCGCGTCTTCCTGCAGAAACAAGCTGTAACTTTTCGTCTGCAAATCCGTTAGTGAGGGGATCTCCAGGGCGTCCAAGCCCGAGCCAAATTTTCTAACGCCGGTCAGTTCTAATCGTCGCTGCGAAGGTGTGGCCATTGACGAAACGTTCTCCTAAAAGATCCGTGGTAAAGATGGAGCTCGCTACCGATTCTGTCCGCGCGAACCGTCCACGCACTGGGATTCGCTAATATGCGCAGTTACGGTCGAATTCCTGACACTTCCGCGCCGGAGAAAGAGAGTTGGGGTTGGTGTGGTGCGAGCTGGCCAACATGCGTCGTGCCAATATATCCCACCTTGCCGAAACTGGCAAACCCAACTGCAACCCCAGTTTATGAGAATTTTGCCACGTCGGGACGGCTTTTTTGGCAGTCGGCTCCGGATGAGCGTTAGGGCGATCTGCGCACCGTAGGGCACGTCCCAGTCCGGCATTCGCCCATGGCGCTCTCCCGCTAGTTTTCCGCCACCGCTTGCCCGTCGAGTCTGCCGGTGAGTCTCTTGTCTCCAGTGCCGTGTGTGTGTGTC
>JANQOL010000695.1 GCA_028289675.1 Pirellulaceae bacterium | reverse complement strand
CGCTGCCTGGAGTAGTCTCGGGCCATGCCACACAGAACATTGCCAAGAATCGTCCGCAGCCAACCAGCCTTTTCCGCGTCGGAAGTCCCACGGAATTGTTGCCGCGATTGGTACGCTTGCAGCATGGTCTGCTGAACAATATCGGACGCGTCCGCTTTGCTCTTCAAGCGGGCATGCAACTGTGTTTCCGCCAGCACATGCAGATACGACCGAAAAGATTCGAATTCTCCGGAATCGTCAGAGTCTGTCATAGCCATCGACAACGATAAAAGTGCACGTAACCGTATCATGCCCCAGCCGGGCCCATTGTTTGGCACGGTATTGTTTGACACCGTATTATTGACACTGTTTAGCAGTCAGCCGCAGGCGTACAGATTCGCAAGCCAAGTACGCCTGCGGCTGACTGCTAAACACTATGTCGCCCAATTTTCCGCCAGAATGCCAATTGATGCTACCAGATGCAGCTGCTTCAAACATGCCAACAACGACATGCTGACGAACTGCTCGTGAGTAACGTAAGATCTCAACGGTTTTGCACTTAACTCCCGAATTGTCCCGTTTCGTCTTTCCTCCACCCGTGGTTCCGGATAGTCTTGAAGTCGGCGGAACGTAGCATCCACCGAAGGTTCTCGACGAAGCCAACCACAGTGGGATTGGCCATCAATTCTTGTGAAGCCCATTAGTGGCGCCATGTGGGCTAAGGCGCTAAAGATGAAATCGACCAAACTGCGGCGGCACATCTGTTTTGAGGCCGCTCGATCGATGTATTTTCGACACGAGTCGGAGTACTACCGTGCCAAGCAGAAGGCTGCTCGGCGGATTTGCAAGGGCTGGGTCAAACCGGCCGATCTTCCCAGCAATGCTGAGATCCGGGACGAAATCCAGGCGCTGGCTCGCTTGCACGAAGGCCCGCAGCGGACGGACAATCTGATGCAAATGCGCATCGTCGCCCTGCGCATCATGCGGCTACTCGAACGTTTTCGACCCAAGCTGATCGGCAGCACGCTGACCGGCCACATTCGGCAGGGATCGGACATCGACGTCCATGTGTTTTCCGACAGCATCGAAGCTATCTTGAGCGCGTTGGATGAACAGATGTTGTTCTATGACGTCGAGCGGAAGCGCGTTCGCAAAGATGGTGAAGAGCGTGTGTACACCCACATTCACCTCAAGGATGTGTTCCCAGTGGAATTGACCGTTTATGCAGCTAGCCTGGTCAATCACGTCTTCAAGAGCTCCATCACGGGCAAAGCCATCGAGCGAGCCAGCATTCCCCAGTTGGAACAGTTGCTGGCCGATCAGTATCCCGATTTGGAAATCGATACCAGCCTGGAAGAACTGGATGAGCGTCCCGATCGATTCCAATTCTACACCGCGCTGCTGCTGCCATTAGAAAACGTAAAGCAGCATCCCAAGTATCATCCGGAAGGCGATGTCTTGTATCACAGTCTGCAGGTCTTTGATTTGGCCCGCGAGGAACTGCCGTATGACGAAGATTTTCTGCTGGCCGCTTTGTTGCACGACGTGGGCAAGGGCATTGATCCCCACGACCACGTGCTGGCCGGCGTCGATGCCCTGGCGGGTTTTATCAGTGAACGAACGCACTGGTTGATCGAACATCATATGGCGGCGCACAAGATCCACGATGGCAGCATTGGAGCGCGGGCACATCGCCGGTTGCGAGCAAACGAAAGCTACGAAGAGTTGCTGCTGCTGGGCAAGTGTGATCGGGACGGGCGAGTCCCCGGAGTCGCCACCAGCGACTTGGAGGAAGCCATCGAATCCATTCGAGAATTGGCTTATGGCTTCCACTGATCGACCGCAAGAGCAGTCCCTTGCGCCCAACATCCGACCATTGATGCCGGACCAGTTGCGCCAGTTGCTGCGGCGGAGACTGACGGACGTCGAGCTAGATCCGGCCCGCGCGCGGAGACGTTCTCAGCTGAGCCCCAGTCTGGCCTATGGACGCCATAGCGGGCCCCCGGCGCCGGACGCTCGGGCTGCCGCCGTGTTGATCCTGCTGGAACCTTGCCAGGGAAGCTGGTCCATACCACTCACGGTCCGGCCCGATCACTTGCCCGATCATCCTGGCCAAATCTCGTTCCCTGGGGGTCGACTTGAAACAGACGAGACTCCGCGGGAGGCTGCGGAGCGAGAGTTTGAGGAAGAACTGGGAGTACGTCTTCCGGCGTCGGATCTCATAGGCGAGCTGCAACCCATGTTCGTTTTTGGCAGCAACTACCAAGTCCATGCCTGGGTGGCGGTCAGCGATCGTGCTTGGGACTATACGCCATGCTCGCGAGAGGTTGCGCGAGTACTCCGTCTGCCGATCACCGCACTCCAGCGGACCCCGACGACTGAATCGTTTTCGCGCGGCCGAGTTAGCTGGACCGCTCCGACCATTAAGCACCAGTCCGACAGGATTTGGGGCGCCACCGCCATCCTACTGGGTGAGTTGTCCGCAAATTTAGTGGATGTATTGCCAACTCAACGCGTGTCCTCTGCCTGTGAGAGTGAACCCAGCGACCAGTAGAATGGTCGAAGTGAGGAGTAGTTGTGCTGGATAGGTGCCATCCAAAGGGTGTGGCTGTGCGAATATGTGACGGTGTGAGTATGTGACGGTGTGAGTATGTGACTGTGCAGCAGAGCCGTTTGTTATTACCTTGTTGGCTTCGCCACCTAGGCGATGACGATGTAAATCCCGTGCTTGGAATGAGCGTTTGTCCATGATTCGAGTTGGAATAGTTGGCTGTTCGGGCTATACCGCCATCGAAGCGATTAAGTTGCTGCTGCGGCATCCACAGGTAGAGATTGTCGCCGCGACCAGTCGCCAGGCAGACGTGACGTCACTGGCGGATATGCACCCGCAGTTGACCGGACGCATCGAACTGCCGGTGGAGAATCTGAGTCCGGCGGAGATTGCCGATCGTTGCGACGTTGCCGTGTGTTGCTTGCCTCACGCGGCCTCCGCGCCCATCGTCGCTGAAATCTTGAACTCCGGTTGTCGCGCGATCGATTTGAGTGCCGACTATCGTCTCAGCACGCCGTCTCTGTATGAACAGTGGTATGGCCCCCATCCAGATCCGGGCCGGTTGGGACAAACGCCTTACGGCTTGCCAGAGCTCTTTGCCGACGCGATCCGTTCGTCACGATTGGTGGCCGTACCGGGCTGCTATCCCACTAGCGCCATCCTTCCCTTGGCGCCGCTGGTCAAAGAGGGCGTGATCGATCCAGAGCATGTGTTGATCGACTCCAAGACGGGCGTCAGCGGGGCGGGCCGTAGTCCGAAACTAGCCAGTCTCTACTCAGAAGCCAACGAATCGCTGGCCGCGTATGGTGTCGGAACACACCGGCACCAACCGGAGATTGTGGACATTGTGCAGCGTTACACGGGAGTGGCCCCAGGAGTCGTCTTCACGCCTCATTTGGCTCCCATGGACCGAGGTATTTTGTCGACCATCTATGTGCGACCCAAAGCTGGGGCGACCGCCAACCAAATTCGCGAGTGTCTGGCCACCCGCTATGCCGCGGAGCCCTTTGTCCGCGTAGTCGCTCACTTGCCGGCCACCAAACATGTCGCTCATACCAATTTCTGCGACCTCACGGTTCGAGAAAACGGTGACTGGATTGTGCTGATCTCCGTTTTGGACAACTTGATCAAAGGAGCTTCTGGGGCGGCGGTACAGTGCTTGAACGTCATGTTCGACCAAGATCAAACACTGGGCCTGGGGGCCTAGCTTAAAAAGTCAAGTCGCACACTTTTTCGCCCTGGTCTCGGATCTTGTTTGACGATCATGGGACATTTGTCGTACCTGGAAAACGTTGGATGAGTTTGGATCTTCCTCTTGGATTTCGGTTTGCAGGTATCTCCTGCGGCATCAAGCAGCAGGCCGATACTCGAGATATTAGCTTGATTCTGTCCGATGCACCGGCGTGCGCCGTTGGAGTCTACACGCAAAATCAAGTCGTGGCCGCTCCTGTTCTAGCTTGCCGCCGGCGAACTCCTACCAGCCAGGCCCGCGCTGTGGTGGTCAACAGCGGAAATGCAAATGCATGCACCGGTTCAGTGGGCGAGCGCGACGCACAGCGGATGTGCGCGTTGGCCGCGTCGGCCTGCGGCGCGGACGTCGGTGAGCAGCAGGTCCTCGTCATGAGCACGGGAGTGATCGGTCACACGTTGCCCATGGACTGTATTGAACGTGGAATTCAACGTGCCGCGGAGGAACTGGACACTTCGGAAACCGCGTTTCTGAACGCGGCCGATGGTTTTTTGACCACCGATGTCAACCGCAAGATTGCCACCCGAACCATCTCGTTGGACGGCCGAACGGTGCGACTGGCTGGCATTGCCAAAGGCGCTGGCATGATTGGACCCAACATGGCCACGATGCTGTGCCTGATTTTGACCGATGCCGACATCGATCCCGAGACGGCGCACCGATTGTTGCAACCCGCTGTTGATCGCTCGTTCAACAGCATCAGTGTGGAAGGTCACACCAGCACCAATGATACGGTGTTGATGCTGGCGAACGGTCTCGCCGCTGGTAGTACCAGCACGGATGCGCGAGGATCGCTAAGCGCGGCGGACGAGTCTACCTTCGCCCGAGAGTTGAATGACTTGTGCGTTGAGTTGGCCAAACAGATTCCCGTGGATGGTGAGGGTGCGGCGCACTTGATCGAGGTCAACGTGTCCGGTGCCGCCACTCAGGGAGATGCGGAAACGATTGCCCGCTGTGTGGCCAGCAGCAACTTGGTGAAAACCGCCGTCTACGGAAACGATCCCAACTGGGGTCGGATCGTCTCGGCCGCTGGCTACGCCGGTCCCGCAATAGAAATGAGCCAGCTACAATTGATACTGAACAACGTCAAGTTGTTTGACCAAGGTGAACCCATCGCGTTCGATGCCAGCCACGCCAGTCGCTCGATGCGAGATCAACAGACGGTGGTGATTGAATTGGTTGTGGGGAGCGGACCAGGCAAGTGCACTCATTGGACCAGCGATTTGTCGGTCGAATACGTACGGTTTAATTCCGAGTACACGACATGAATGAATCGAGCGCCACGCAGCCACCTCAGGCCCAACCGAACTTGGGAGCGGTCATCGGCATTGGGACCGATATCATCGAGTGTAGCCGCATTACGCAGATGATCGACAAGCACGGCGATGTCTTTCTGCGGCGCGTTTACACTGAGGAAGAAATCGAATACTGCTCTGGTCGCAAAGCGGCTCACCAACACTACGCCGGTCGGTGGGCAGCCAAGGAAGCGGCGCTCAAAGCACTGGGAACAGGCTGGGCTCAGGGCATCCAATGGACGGAAGTCGAAGTCATCAATCAACAGGGCGGCAAGCCCATCATGGTACTCAGCGGCAAAGCGCTGGAGATCAGCAGCCAGCAAGGCATCCTAGAAATGATGATTAGTATCTCGCATTGCAAACAGTATGCGACCGCCTATGCGACCGCCGTGGGTCCCTCGCCAATGTTATCCAACCGCTAGAGCACTTTTATTGGTGGCGTTGCCTGGTTCGACGATGGTGGGGCAACCACGTCGTTGATGGCACGGGCCATGTGTCCGCGTGATTGGCGCGCGCGTCAGCCGCACGAGCCGATTCGCGAACGCACCACGGTGAGTCAACTGGCAGGTTCGCCATCTCGAGAAGCAAACAGGATCGATTCATGTCGCGTTCGATGGTTTTATTGACTTGGGGAAACTCAAATCCGCGAGCGGCCAAAACGGCTACGGGGTTGCTCCGTTTTTGCGCCGATGAATGTGTGGCTGTGCTGGATCCAGAACATGCTGGCAAGTCGGCGGCGGACGTGCTGCAAGTGGGCGAGGGGATTCCGATCGTGGGAAGCCTGCAGGACGTTTCTAAGGCAGACACGTTAGTCATTGGCATCGCGCTGCCCGGTGGGCAAATTCCTCCAGCGTGGCGTCCGGTTTTGTTGGAGGCCATTGAGCGAGGAATGGACATCTTGAGTGGCATGCACGAATTCTTGTCCGACGACCCGGAGTTGAGCGCCGCGGCCCAACAACATGACGTGAAGATCACCGATGTGCGGAAGAACGACTTCCGGCAGATCGCGCAGCGGCCACCCTTGAACCCGGACTGCCTGCGCTTGCACACCGTCGGGCACGATTGCAGTGTCGGTAAGATGCTGGTCAGCCTGGCTGTGGCTCGCGGATTGCAGCAGCGGCAGCTGGATGCTCACTTTGTCGCCACCGGACAGACAGGAATTATGATCTCAGGATCCGGACTGCCGATCGATTGCGTCGTCTCCGACTTTGTCAACGGCGCCGCAGAGCAATTGGTCGTCGACAATCAACATCATGACATCTTGGTGATCGAAGGGCAGGGCAGCTTGGTGCATCCGGCCTATTCGGCCGTGACTCTAGGCTTGCTCCATGGTTGTCAGCCTCAAGGGCTGATTTTCGTGTTCGAGGCCGGGCGTCAGACGGCGGTGGGGCTGGACCACGTGCGACTACCCGACTTGGCGCAGCAGACGACACTGTTCGAGTCGATGGCCAGCCTGTATCAACCGTGTCAAACCGTTGCAATTGCCATGAACGGACGACATTTGGATTCTCAAGCGGCGGCGGAGGCTGCCAGGAAAGTCGAGTCTGAATTAGAATTGCCCGTGGTCGACGTGGTGCGGGATGGACCGCAACGTTTACTGGACGCCGTCCAAGACTTCCACCGCAGTGGCAGCTGGCGCGGCTAAATCAACGTTTCGAAGAGGACTGACATGGGCGCGCGTCTACTGATGGTATTGCTGTTCATCAGCGGCTTGTTGGCCGGCGGCTGTAAGACGATGCAAACGGGAGTTTACCGCGAAGACGCCCTAGCCGCCTCGGGAGAGCCCGCTTACATCACCGTCCAACATTGCTTGATTGGCTTCAAGGGTTCGACGGACAAGGCGTCGCGTAGCCAAGTACAAGCCGAAGAGTTGGCCCGGGAACTGTATCAGCGAGCGCAAGGCGGCGAGGACTTTGACGAGATCGTCAGTAAGTACACCGACGATTCACCTCCTGGCGTTTACAAAATGGCCAATGTGGGCTTCGACAGCGACACCACTAGCCGCATCCCAAGCCGTCGCGTCTTTCCGCGTGGCGGCATGGTTCCCGCTTTTGGCGATACGGGTTTCCCGTTGCAAGTGGGCGAGTACGGGTTGGCTCCCTATGATCCAGAAACGAGCCCCTATGGTTGGCATATCGTAAAACGCATCAAATAGCGGATATCCAGGCGTGCGATAATCGATACAATCACGGTGCGAATCGACGGCTGCGACTGCCAGCCCGCGCCACCGCCCCCGTGAAAAGCGACAGCCTGAGGTGTCCCCAATGAGTGAAAGTGACTTGGCCAATCGTTCGGCAACGATTCGTCAGCGACTGACTCAGCTGCGGGACAGTCTTTGACTTCGACAAGAAGCAAGCCAACATCCAAGCCATCGAAACCGAGATGGCCGCTGAAGGATTTTGGGACAATCAAGAAAAGGCCCAGGCCACCGTCGGCCAGCTGAAAGGGCTCAGGTCAGTCGTTGTGCCCTTGCAGGAGGCACTCGAGGCCGCCGGCGATTTGGATGGACTCATCGAGATCCTGAGCGAAGACGAGTCGGCCCGCGACGAAGTGGTGTCCGAAGTCGAACGGCTAGAGTCCGAAGTCGAACAGCTGGAGCTCAAAGCCCTGCTGGACGGACCTCACGACGGCGCAGGAGCTCTATTGAGCGTGCATGCCCGGGATGGCGGGGTGGATGCCAACGATTGGGCCGCCATGTTGGTTGACATGTACATGGCCTGGGCCGCCAAACAGGAGTACGCGGTCGAGCTGCTCGATCGGCAGGAAAACGAAGAAGCCGGCATCACGCAGGCGACCATCGCAGTCCGTGGACCCATGGCCTATGGTTACTTGAAGGGCGAACAGGGCATGCACCGCCTAGTGCGCATCAGTCCCTTCAACGCTGAGGGCAAGCGACAAACCAGTTTTGCAGCCGTCGATGTGTCTCCCGAAATCAGCGACTCGATCGACGTCGAAATTGAAGACAAAGATGTTCGCGAGGACACTTATCGAGCCAGCGGCGCGGGCGGCCAGCACGTGAACAAAACCGATAGCGCCATTCGGCTGACCCACTTGCCGACCGGCGTGGTCGTCCAGTGTCAAACGGACCGCAGCCAGCACAAGAATCGTTCGCAGGCCTGGAAGATGTTGCGAGCTCGATTGGCGCGCATCGAAGAAGAACGCCGGGAAGAAGAGCAGCTGGCCAAGTACAAGAATAAAGTGAGGCAGAAGGGCTTTGGCTCACAGATTCGCAATTACTTTCTGCACCCCGATCAACGGGTCAAAGATGCTCGAACGGAACATTTGCAGAACAGTTTTCACGCCGTGATGGGCGGCGACATCCAAGAATTCTTGGACTCGTTTTTACGTTGGCGCATGGCGCAGAATGCGCCGGAGTAAGCGCGTCTTGTCAATCGTTGGGATACTGTCAGGAAATAGCCGTGTCTTCCTCGGAACCTAGTCATCAACCTTTGACACTGGACGGCGGACCGCTGGGACAGTTGCTGTTTGACTGGCATCAGGACCGCTATCGACATGCTTGGCAATTCGGCGAAAGCGTGCCAGCGCTGACTTCGATCGAATCCGACAGTGCGGAGATCTGGCCCGTCAGTCCGCCGCTGCAGCAAATCCATGAGCAGTCGTTTGGAGATGGCAGGCAGGTTGTGTTTGGCGTTGGCATGGCCGGTCGAGGTCATTGGTCGGCCAGCTTTACACTGATTCCGGACCTCCGCTGCTGGATCGTCGAATTAGCTTGTCGCTGCCCTGTATCACCGGAAAGGCTGATGAGTTCGTACCAGGCGACGGCTCAGCCTACGACGGACACTCATCGAGTTCAGTTGGAACAGGCTCCCCACGTGTGCTTGGAAGCCATCTCGCCGGCAGCGATTCTGGAAGCTACAGATGATCAAGTTCGATTCCAACCCGCTCAAATCACCACTGGTGCGGCAACAACGCAATGGGCGTTTCGCATCCGAGTCGACGGTTAGCACGGTTTGCTTGTTAGAGTAGCCGTCTATCGAAATCTAACGGCACCGGTGAATCAATCGCAATGGACGCAAACTCTGGATGCTGTGGGTTCAACAAACAGTTGTAGTCAACTCGCGTAACTGCTGATGGAACGAGCAGAAGGCAACTAGACTGCCGAGCCAGCCATTCGTCTCCGATCGAGCGGGTTGAATCTGGGTGTGGCCACATCGCCCAGTTGATCGGCAGACTGTCGATTTCTAGAGTCGCTCGTGACACACTGTCGGGGATAGTGGCTCGGACGTAGCTAAGACCGGGCGGAGCGATGCGATTGTGCATATGCACCAAGAGTTCGAGCAACGCGAGAGCTAGAGTGTTGCATGCGGCGTATACGACTGGCGGGGAGCCTACACTATTAAACCGCCCACCAACTTTAGCCGCGCCGACTCCGGAAAATGCGGCAGAAGCGTACTCTGCCTTTGAGGTACGCCAAACAATCACTATCCGGCGATCCCGAACTGAATTCGTTTTAGCTCGTGAAAAACCGCTTCGTAGCCAAAGGTTGTATCCAGCAGCTCCAATGGCGTCTGATCGCCCAAAGTAAGACTCTTGGTTATCATCCACTGAGCTACATTGGACTTGTCACCAAACAAATCTGTTGCTTCAGCATAAATCCTGGCAATCCGCAATAAACAGTCCGACGCATCAGACGAAAGCTCGTCAGCATCGTCAGGCAAGTCCTTAAACGCAGAAAGTCGCAAAATCGACTTTGCGATTGTGGAAGTGGAGAGGAAGTCGTCAAAGCACTGCCGCGAGAACCCATTACGAATAAGTGGCACGAAGTCACTGAAATCTGCGATGTCCAGATTCAGGTTCAATAATCGCGATACGTCAGAAGCAGTCGGCATTGCCAATCTCTTTCCAATAAAACTGCTGCATCGTTGACTTTTTTAGTGGGTTCTAGCCTACCCAACAACAGCAATAATGGCCGCGTCCGGATTGCGGGCACCCCCCGACCTCCTGCTGTGCGGATAACTTCGGCGACCAGATTGAGACGCAGCCTACCGTTCACCTGCCGAATCGGGCTGCAAGGTGGCAGCGGCGTAGCCCAGCAAATCGTCGCGTTGCTTGCAAATTTCTTGCATCGTTTCAAATTTGCCAAGGCGCTGACTTAGCTGCAGCAACGAGGGTGCGATGCCGAGTGTGCGAGTCCCCGGAGGCAAACGCTTGTTGTATGCAGCCAGTGCCTCCTCCTGTCGTCCACAGCGAGATAGCAAATCGATCAACACTTCATGGCCGATCGTACCCACTTGTTCCGGATCGAGCGCGTCCGCTTTCTGGGCAAAATAGCGAATGCCGGCCTCAACTTGCTGCCCTAACAGCGCGCGAAAGAAGGCGGCTGAGGCGGGAAACAAATCCAAGAAAGGCTCCTCGCCGGGATACTGAAACTGAGGATGCAATCTCCGTCCGTAGGCCGTGATGTCTAGCGCCAACTGCAAACACTTTGGATCGTCCAACACGCGAGCAAATCGCACCGTAGAGGCCAGATGGCTGGTGTCCAAGTGATACGTGCCATCTCGCAACAAATCCGGTCGCGCCTGCAGCAACGCGTCGGCGGAATCTTCTTGAGGCTCCGAATGCTCTCGCTGGGCAATATCCCGCTTGAGGTTTTCCAGCAACTCTTGGTGGACATGTTGTACCAGCAACGCCGCCGCCTGCTGCTGATCGGCTCTGGGCCGGCTGGCCAGCGCGGATTCGAACAAGGTGATGCTGTTGCACGTTCCCATCCGTTCCAACGAGATGGCGTAGCCGCGCTCCACGTCCA
>JANQOL010000690.1 GCA_028289675.1 Pirellulaceae bacterium | reverse complement strand
TTCGATCCTCAGCCGTTCCAGTTCCAGTGTTGGTGTTTGAGCGACGGCCACCGGCCAGTCGGATCGTTGCCCATAGCTGAGGCTGGTGAGCACGTCAGCAGTAACGCGTACCAGTTCCCCGCACGCCAGCTGACTGTCGGGTAACTCGTCAGTGCAAAACACCGATTCCAGCTGGATGCCGTGTTGGGCGGCCAATTGGATCTCGTGCCATCCGTCAATCAGGAAACGCCCCTGTCGGCGTCTCGCCGACGCGTCACGGAGACGTTTCACAGATTTGACTCTTGGATTGCTGAAACTGCGGATGACAGGCATGCCGCCCTTTCCCCGGAAACAGGGCACGGATGGGTTTGATGCTATTTCTGGAATTGTAGTGTCAGGTTGTGCTGCCGCTGGATCGGTGTTCGCAACCGGAATAACCGTTACATGCGGCTAGTTATGTACTGCCGCTGGTCGCTTTGGGTGAATGCGTCCAGCGCCCGCGTTCGATCTCTCTACCAGCATCGATCTACACCTAGTTTCCGGAGCCAGCATGTTCGCCAACGACGATGATCGCAACCCTTATCTACAACAGGAGGTGCTATCCGCGTCTCCAGTTCGTCTCCGGTGGATGTTGATTTGTCGCGCGGAAGAACTTTGCGGAATGGTGGGCCATTGTTGGTCCGCTGGACAAGCTCCGGAAGCCCAGCAATGGCTGTTGCGCATCCGAGAGATTCTGGGCGAATTGTTGGATGGTGTGACCGACGCTGCCAATCCGCTTAGCCAAACCATTAGTGATTTCTACTTGTTCCTGCTGCAGTTGTTGCAAGAAGTTCAGGACACGAGTGACGTCCAGCGGCTGGGCACGCTCCTTGAGTTGCTAAGTATCGAACGGGAAACGTGGCAGCAGGTGCTGAACCAGCATGGGTCTGATGGAGCCGATCATCTTTCGCACCCGTCGTCTGTGGCGGCCAGCCCAATAGGAACTCAGGGTGCCGTACCGCATGCTCCAACACTCACGCACGTTCCGGCGCCGGGAGTGTCCGCACCTGATTCGTCGGTACCTGAATCGCCAGTGCCGGCTTCGCCAGATGACAATCCACTGGCCGGTGGCGCATTCAGTCTGGAAGTGTGAGGCTACTTCAGTTCGCGGAAGGTGGCCCAGGACATGTAGGCCAAGGCGCCGGAGCTGATCAAAAAGATCACATCCAACATGACGCTCGGACAGCGAAACGGCGCCATCTCAATCATGCCGGCGACGCCGGCCACGAGGTCAATCAGGAAGATGAGAAAGACCAGAACGGCGATCACCATCCCGATCAGACACAATGCTTTCGGCATCAGCCAACCTTTTTGGGTTGCGGCAGACAAGTTCACTGTAACGCCTCGGTAACTCACCCGGAATTGGAGTGTATTTGGGGCTTGTAGCGATAACTTCTCGGGGCCAGGAAGCTACGAAGTTTCGAACTCAAGCTGAGCGTCACCGGGGTAGTATAATCCAACGATTTATGCTGTCACCTATGTCCCCCATTTATCCCGTTTTGCGGTGGGAATTGTAGCTCCAAAAGCGTCTATCTGCCCGCACAATCGACACAATCCGGCAACGTGTTGCCCTGGTCATCTGCGGCTGACAAGGCGGTGGCCAACGGGCAAAATGGGGCTTCAGCAGATTGTTCCCTTGTGGATTCGCGAGGCCAGCCAAGTCCATCATGCCAGATCGTCCACCGTCGCCGCCTGCTCCAACGCTGCCAGCTCATCCACAGCTACCTGAGGCGTGCCAGCAGCTACGTCAACAAATGTCGGTCACGGAGCGATACGCGTACTTGGACCACGCGGCAGTGGCACCCCTGCCGGCTGCTTCGAGCGAAGCCATCTCCCGCTACAGTCAAGAAGCCCAAACGCACGGAGATGCGATCTGGCCGCAATGGGCAAAGCGCGCCGAGCGGGTTCGCGTGCGGGCCGCTGAGCTCCTGTCTGCGCAAACTGAGGAGATTGCGCTCGTCAACAGTACCACGCAGGGGATCAACCTGGTCGCGCTCGGATTCCCCTGGCGGCCGGGGGACAACGTGGTGGTGCCCAGCAACGAATTTCCCACCAACCTGCTTCCCTGGCGAAATCTGAGGGCGCAAGGTGTGGAGGTTCGCGCAGTTGATATGCCCGACTCGGGAGAGATTGAACTGGATCGGCTCCGCGATGTCATGGATGGGAACACGCGTTTGTTGGCCATCAGTTGGGTTGGCTTTCTCAGTGGCTTTCGGGTGGACGTGGGGCAAGTTGTGGAGATGGCGCACGACCAAGGCTGCTTGGTGGTGCTGGACGCCATCCAAGGACTGGGAGCTTTTCCGCTGGACGTGGGAGAAACCGGCGTGGACTTTGTGTGCGCCGACGGTCACAAATGGATGTTGGGACCCGAGGGTGCGGGATTGTTCTACACCAAGCTCCAGCACTTGGATTTGTTGCGACCGGTAGGGATTGGTTGGAACAGTCTGGCGGATGGCGGCTTCGATCCGCGTTCAACACGCCTCAAGGATACGGCCGCCCGATACGAAGGTGGTACGACCAACATGCCGGGCATGCATGGGTTCGCTGAGAGCCTGCGG
>JANQOL010000682.1 GCA_028289675.1 Pirellulaceae bacterium | reverse complement strand
CCACCGTCTCCGGATGCTCAACGTAGTAGCGGAGACATTGGTTAATGCGGTCGCGAATCGACACCTCGCGGGCCGATAGCCGTTCACTGCCCGATGCAGCCTGCGTTTTGGCTGGACCGGTCTTCTCAGGTTGGGAGGTGGCGGCCGGAGCATCGTAGGGATGTTCGGACGGTTCCAAAGGTATGTCGTCTGGATGTGCGGTCGCGGCGTCCGTGCTGCCATCAGGGGCGCCGGGGCATTCTCCGGAATTGTCGTCCGAGGCACCTGCTTTATCGGCCACGGCGTCCCCCGTATCACCGGCTTCTGCCTTGCCAGGTGGGTTCTGGGCGTCGGTTAAATGCGCTTCAATCGCCGCGTCGCTCGCGTCGTCAACCTGCTTGCCGTCACGATTCGTTTGGTGTTTAGCTTCCGCCGGCAACCGGTCATCCGTGGTGCTCACCGACTGCTGCTGCAAACTCTCGTCAGCAGACGCTTCGGCGGACTTGTCGTCGACCGGGTCTTTCTGTGCTGTGTCTTCTTTTTCAGGATTTCGTTTGGGTACAACTTTTGATTCAGCGGGTGATCTTCGTGACGAAGCTCGTAGCGGCAGACTCTTGGCGCTGGCAGGAATCTTTGCGGGCTCGTGACCGGATTTGGATGGTCCCTCGAAAAGACATTGCACGACCCATGCGGTATCGCGAATGCCTAGTTGCTCCAAAAATTCACCGGGTACCGCACCTGCGATGTGCACATCAGTTTGTTCACTGCTCGCGTTCCCAGCACTCGTTTGCTCTCCGCCAGCATGCTCCTTGGTAGTCTGTTCTTTGGCAGTCTGTGTGGTGGTTGGCGCTGGGCTGAAGACGCGTAACGTCTCTTGATTCAAGCGGAGGCCACGGCGAGCAGTCTGTTCGGTTGGCGGACTCGATGGCTTGGCAACTGAGACTTCGCTTTTCTCTTTAGGGTCGACAGGCCCCGCGGCGTGTCCCCAACTGGTGCCCAGGCCAAGTGCGGCCACGGCCAACGCGTGGCGCCCAAGCCACTGGCGAAGGTGCTGGGAAACGAGCTGCCCGAGACGAGATAATCGGAGAGAATTCTTCACTGCAATCCGGCTCTTGTGGGTTAGCGTCGCACCGGCGAAGTTCGAAGCCGGCGGCATGGAGCATCGAATCTGGATGCGCTCGCTAGCAATTCCTGCTGCGCATCCGCCGCCTACAGATTTAATTACTCGGCACGCACCCGGACGTGGCTGAAGCTGGACGCCGTTAACTTAGGGCGGATTTATCAATCATCCGGATCAGACCCATCTTTGATGACAAACTTGGCGTTCAGGCGGGCCACTTCGGCTGCCAGCCCAGCAACTTTAACGCTTCGCAAGACTTCTTCGAAATCCTTGTAGGCGTCGGGCGCCTCATCTTTGGGATACGTCCGGCAATTGCTCAAGATGTCGTGCTGGTCCAGTTCGGCGTCAATGTGTTGCTGATCCAGCTCGCGCTTGGCGCCGCGTCGAGAAAGTGCCCGCCCTGCCCCATGATTGACGCTATAGGCGGCTGCCGCCGCTCCTGGTAACGCCACCATAACCGCCGAGCCATCGCGAGGATTACCTGGCAACAAGATGGGATGTCCGGTCTCGGCGAAGTCCGTCCGCTCCAGCTCTGGATGTCCGGCGGGCATCGCCCGCGTGGCACCCTTGCGATGGACCCATTCGAGAATGCCGTCGGCATTGCGTTCCTGGCGAGCGATGTTGTGACTGATGAAGTAGACCAGTTCGCCTTGCGTGCCCGGCAAGACTTGCTGGAAGGCTTCCAGTACCAGTTGGTTGATCAACAAGTGATTGACGGTGGCAAAATTGGCTCCCAATGCCATGTCGCACAGGTATTGAGAGGCTTCCGGGGATCCAATTTCGGCGTACACCAAATCGGCATCGCCGCCGGGAAAGGCTTGCCCCAGCTTCTTGAAGCGGCTCTTCAGTGTGCGAAACTGATGGCTTGCCAGCGAATGTCCGAACCCGCGCGAGCCGCAATGGGACAGAAAGGCGACTTTGCCATCCAGCAGGCCCCAATTCGTCGCTGTTTCGCGCCTCGCTGCGTCTGCGGCCAGCGACACGACCTCGCACTCGCCGAAATGGTTGCCACCACCGTAAGAACCCAGTTGCCGCATTTGAAATCCAAAGCGCTCCAGCCGCCGTTGACGCTGCAGCTGTTCGAGCCGCTCGTCCAACGAATGTGTGGTGCCATCCGGCCCGCGGTGAAAAGCGTCTTCGCAGCGTTGGGCCCAGTACTTTGGGATTCCCAGCTGCCGCAAGACGTTCTTAGCTGCTCCTTCGATAGCGACCTCGCGCCCCAGCCGCTCATCGACGTCGCGTGCTTTGGAGACGTGCCGGCCACCCCGACCGGTGCCCGTTGGAATCCGCTCGCATACTGCTTTGATCAGCTCTCGACGGACGCGCCGGTCTTCAATGGCCGCACTGTCAACATTGGTTTGCAGCAAGCTCATCGAGCACTTGATATCGACGCCCACCGGGCCCGGGTAGACGTGCGTGGGAGACGTCATCACGCAGCCCACCGGGGCCCCGTATCCCAAGTGCGCATCGGGGTTCAATACGACATGGGATACCCCCGGAGCTAGCCGCGAATTGACCGCTTGGGCCACGCATTTTTCGTCCAAGTCGGCCAAGATCTGCGGCGTCCCGATAACCGTCATGGGACGTTGATCGTCTCCCAGGTGCAACTGAGAAACGCCGTCCCGATCAGGGCGAATACAACTCTTGAGGCCCGAGGTAGAACCCGTGGACATGAAACTTGTCTGGATTGAGTAGTGGAAACTGTTTCGCGCTGCTCGTGCCGACACGGCTCGTTTGCCCGAGGTTCAGCCTGCTTCGTTGTCGAGTCTAGCAGACTTGCAGAATGATAGCGCTGCCTGCGACAGTTGATACGACCTGATCGATGACGCCCACGAAGTCAGTTTACTTTCCTGTTTCAATCACTATGGGATCGTGCCGCAGCCGATTTCTTTAGCTGAGTGTGCTCCTTGCCGATAGCGAGAACCGAGTGTGAACGTCACAGAGAGTCAATGGTCTTGGGAACACCTGCTGAGCGAAAGCGAGCATACTCAGTTGTGGCGTTGCCGCGATCGAATGGGCGGTTCGGACGATGCGGTTTACGTGGCCAAGCGTTTTGTGGGACGCCGCGACACGCCTGCTTTCGAGCACTTCGAACGTCAGGCCACCATTTCCGCCGTCGCAGATGGCCAGCATTTCTTACCGCTAAGAGCTCATTGGCTTGATGGCGAAGGCCCGGTGTTGCTCTATCCTTGGGTGGCCTGCAAGCACTGGCAGCAGTGGTGGTTGGATCAGCCGCAGACCCCTAGCCTGGCCGTGCGTATCCGCCTGAGCCAAGAGCTGCTGCAAGCCCTGCAAGTCATCCACCGGATGGGTCTGGTGCACGGCAATCTGCGATCAGAACACGTTCTGATCGACCGGCAAGGTAAACTGAAACTCGTTGGGCTCGGCGCCTGTGAACCGGTGGGCACCATAACCGGGCTCCAGCGACCGCCTACCGCTTGGGATGCACCTGAGACGCGAGACGCGTTCGAAGTCTCGTCGGCGCAAGATATCTACGCGGCCGCGCGCTTGTTGTTTGATCCTTGGGGTGCCGCCTTCTGCCGTTCGTCACTTGCGGCTTGCATGCTGGCGTCGGAGCCGTTCAGCCGTCCCGAAGCAGGCCAGCTACATGATTTGTTCGGGGAATTGGCTCGCCAATACAACGCTGGTCACGCGTACGCGCAAGCCGGCTAGCGCTGATTGGCTCCTTTTTTGCCGCCTACAACGGCACACGCTCCCAGTATAAGCGGGGGCTGGAGCATTTTGTCAGATCGTGTAGTCTGAATTTAGAGCCGAGAAATTGACGGCGCCAGTATCGGACAGGCTGACGATATGCGAGAGATAAAAGCGAAATGAGCGAATTGCAACCCGTTGCTCTGCAGCGTATCGGACCAGATGAGTCTGGTTTGCTGATCTCGTGGAGCGACGGATCCCAAACGCGCCATACGGCGTCCGCACTGCGTGAGGCTTGTCCTTGCGCGACTTGCCGTGAAAAGAAGGCCGCCGACGCGCCGGGGCAACCGCTTCAGTTACCGGTGTTGTCGATGGCTGAAGCTCGCCCGCTTGGTATTCAAGGCATGCGTCCGGTCGGCAACTACGCCTACAATATCGCCTTCTCCGATGGGCACGATTCCGGAATCTACACTTTTGAGTATCTTCATCGCCAACGGCAACCCAGTTGAAACGTTCCACAGCTAATCTGCTGCTGTTGTTGGCCGGCGCGATCTGGGGCATGGGTTTCATCGCTCAGCGAACGGCCATGGACGATATCGGTCCCATGCTGTTTATCTCGCTCCGGTTTTTGCTCGCGGGAGCGGTCATTTGGCCGTTTGCTCGCCGCGAGCGATCACTTGCGTCGGAGCCACTTCCGAAAGGGAGCTCGAGAAAATTCTGGTTACTCGGGATCGTATTTTTTCTGGGGATGGCACTGCAACAAGTTGGCTTGCTGGGGACCCAAGTCACCAATGCTGGATTCTTGACCACCATGTATGTGGTGCTGGTACCGCTGATCCTGTTGACCGTACTTGGGCAACGCCCGGCGGCATACATTTGGCCAGCGGCGGCGACGAGTTTGTTGGGTATCTATTGCTTGAGTTTTGATGACTTGACCGCGGTCGCTTGGGGCGACTTGTTAGTATTGGCGTGCGCTGCGGTCTGGGCCGTACACGTCATCCTGGTCGGACACTATGCGCAACAACTGAAGATGCCCGTCAGCATGACGTGCGCCCAGTTCTTTGGCTGCGGCCTGTTGGCCTTGGTCGCGCATGGCGTCGCCTGGCAGATGGGTTGGAGCGAACTGGGCATGAACGGTAAAGTGCTACTGGCCGCGCTGCCGGAAATCGTGTACGCGGGGGCGTTTTCTGGTGGTCTGGCTTTCACGTTACAAGCGGTCGGACAGCGCTACACCACGCCCAGTGTAGCGGCCATTCTCATGGCTTCGGAGTGTCTGTTTGCTGCGCTGCTCAGCGCTTGGTTGTTAGGCGAACGGTTGAACGCGTTGGGGTACGCTGGCTGCGGGCTCATATTCGCCTCCATCATCACCGTCGAAGTTATGGCTTCGCAGCCGATCAAGGGTGACAACGCCAGCCCCAGCCACCATTGACGGTGGATGCTGTTGCCGTCTGAGACGTGCGGTTGAAGAATCTTCGCACAGAGGCGCTGAGTCGCAGAGAAGAGATCGAATAGCAGGTAGTGGAGCTGCCAAGCGGGCTTTCGGCTGGTTCTTCAGGCTCTAGATCTCATCCTCCGCGCCTCGGCGCCTCTGCGCGAGCTTCTCGGTTCGTAGCATTATGACTACTGACTCAAGCGCAGAGCCAGGTCGCGGATTTCTTCCAGCACCTGCAAATCGTGTGGGCTGAATCCAGCGGCTGGCTCGACAGCAGGACGAGCTCGCGAATCGTGTTCATCGCCTAACCCCGCCGTCTTGGAACTCTGCCACTTGGCCAAAATCAACCCGCGAACTTCTTCTGCGTTCCCGATGCCTTCTAGCAATCCAGAATGGCCAACGACGCTGGACGATTCTCCTTTGCCAGTTGCTGCACCGCCGCCAGCGGTTTCCACCAGCACGTCAGAAATACCGAAGTAGCGTTGCAATGGTCCTTGCCGTATCGACACTTTTTGAATGTTGTCGTACGTAATCGTGGTTTCGTGAATAATCCAGATACCTCGGCGAATTCTCATGCTACGATCACTCAGTACGTACCAGGTCGTGTCGTACCTCAGGTGAATTGCAATGTATGCGACAATATCCGGCAAGATCATAATGGCCCAAATCGGAATCGCCAGCACTGCACCGAGCAGCGGGTTGGCGATCAACAGGGCTATCCATCCGGCAAACAAACAACCGTCGAAGATGACCAATCCGATCCAGAAGAAGAACTTTAGGTACCGCAAGAATCCTTGAGCCGGTCGGAAACTACGTACCTGCGTGTCATCGGCGCCGCGTAGGTGTGGAGGTTCTTCCGGCACGCGAAACCAATTTGTGAAGAAACTCCACACACCGCGATAGCACCATTGGCTAGCTCTGAGAATGGCCGCTTCAGACACAATCATTGGTTGTCTCCGGCTGCGTCTTGGCGGGCGACCAACTGCCGCATGGCATCGCGGATGTCTTCCAGAGCTTGTGTGGCCCGGGCTGCTTGCGAGTTGGCCGCCGATGTGCCGGTACCGACTAGAGGTTGAACCGCCGACCCGTCCGTCGCGGTGGCTCCCGATTGAGTGAGATCCGGCTCGTTTTTGGCGCCTCGCATTTGGCTGTACAAGTAATCTCGTAATTCCTCGGCCTCCAAGATGCCCTCGATTGACATTTCCGCTTGGCTGCTACCCGAGGCTGTTTGCAGGCTGATTTTGGCCAGTCCCATCCAGCGCTGCAGGATATTGCGCGTCAAGTGAATGTCCTGAATGCGGCGGTACGTCAAATAAACCTCCCGCCGAAACAGGATGCCCCACCGCATGGAAACGCCCGATTCATCGAATTGGTAACGCAGTGAGATGTAGCGGAACCACATCGGCAAGAGGATCAGTGGGCTGATTGGTCCTCCCAGCAGCGAGACGAGAACGTAGTAGCGGAACAGAGCCGGATCCGGACGTTCAATCGAACGAGGATCGAATCCGGAGTCTTCGTCCGGCTGCTGTTCTACGGCAGGTGACTCGTTCACGGTGATTGCCTCGCTTAGATGATTGGAGTCGTGGGATTGTCTCGCACAGCCGTTGCATCATACCTTGATTGCTCTACAACTGAGGACCGGTTAGCGGCGGCCCGCTGGAGACTTTTAGAGGGCCCCAGTGTTCCGTCTGCCCGATCGTTCCGACTGATTTGCCCGATGGACGGCTCATGCCCATCTTAGCCATTGAAACTACCTGCGATGAAACGGCCGCGGCCGTCATCGACCGCGATCGTCAAGTTTTGGCGGCAGCGGTCGCCAGCCAGGAGCAAATCCATCAGCGATTCCACGGCGTCGTACCCGAGCTGGCCGCTCGCGCTCACCTGGAGCGTATCGTGCCGATTGTGGATAAAGTGATGCGAGAGTCGCAGCTTGCGCCCCAGGATTTGACTGCCATCGCGGTTGCCACTCAACCGGGCTTACCCGGTTCGTTGTTGGTGGGTTTGGCAGCGGCCAAAGCTCTGTGTGTCGCTTGGCGAAAACCACTGGTAGCCGTCAATCATGTCCAAGCGCATATCTATGCTTGTCAGCTGGCCAGCGCGGACAGCATATTTCCTTGCCTGGGGTTTGTCGTCAGTGGTGGACATACGAACCTTTACCGTTGCCAGTCCGCCGAAGATTGGGACTACCTGGGCGGAACCATCGATGATGCCGTGGGCGAGGCTTTTGACAAAGTTGCCGTGATGCTGGGATTGCCTTATCCGGGGGGCCCGCACCTAAGTCGCTTGGCCGAACAAGGCAATGAGCAGGCCTATGATCTGCCGCGTCCCATGGTCGCCGATCGAACGCAATTGAACCTCAGTTTCTCCGGACTCAAAACTGCCGTCCGGTACCAGTTGACCGGCACGGGTAAACAGGACTTTAGCCAGCTGCAATTGGACGATCAGATCAAGGCCGACATGGCGGCCAGTTTTCAGCGGGCTGCCATTGACTGTTTGGTTAACAAAGCCGAACTAGCCCTCCAGCAGACTGGTTTGGAGCGCTTGTGTGTGGGCGGAGGCGTGGCCGCGAATCAGTTGCTGCGTGGTGAACTACGACAGATGTGCGAGCGGCGATCTGTGTCCTTGGTCATCGCCGATCCGGAGCTATGTACCGACAATGCGGTCATGGGAGCCATTGCCTGGGAACAAGTTCAGCGCGGCAACTTTGCGTCTCTCGAGATTGACATTCAAGCGGGCTTGCTACGCGGTGGGTAGCAGTTCTCTGTTTATTGTCGAGGCCCGTTGGACATTATTTAGACGTGTTTAGTAGTCAGCCGCAGGTGTACGTGACTTGCGAATATGTATGCCTACGGCTGATTGCTAGAAGAAAAGTCAATTTTAAGCCATTTCTCAAGAATCCAGGTGGTTCAGAAGATGCTTGGAATCAGAATTCGAACAGCCAATTGCATCGTGCTCGGGTTGTTGGCGGCCAGTTCAAGTTGGGCGGGCCCTCCTCAAGAGCCGGCTACCAATACGACCGATGCTGCTGGCCCGCAAGTCGCCGACTTGGTTGGTCATTGGCGAGTTTCGTTGCAAGTCACGAGACGGCAACCCAAGAGCAAGCATCCATCTGGCTGCCGTTCGAGTTGTCCTTGCATGAGGTTCAAGGACAATTGCGGGCCGAGGTGATCAATGGCACCGAACGTATTCCTGTGACGGCCCGCTTGAATGCCCAAGGTGGTCTGAGCTTGGACATGCCGCACTACGCATCGCGGATCGTTTTGCGGCCAGCATCGCTGTCACAACGTGGCACGGCGGAGTTGTCGGGCGTGTGGACGAAGCGTCGCGGCGGAGGCGCGGAGGCCAACGTGCGCTGTCGCGCTGCTCGCAGTCAGCCGCATTCCTCCGAGCAGGTCACGCCGGTTGACGCGACCGATCGCTCCGCCTACATGGGCCGTTGGTCAGTACGTTTTGACGATAGTGACGATCCAGCTGTCGCGGTATTTCAGGCACTGGGTGACGGAGACGGCGTGCAAGGCACATTCATGACGACCACCGGCGACTATCGATTCCTAGCTGGTCGAGTTACCACCGAAGGATTGGAGCTGTCCTGCTTTGACGGCGCGCACGCTTTTTTGTTCCGAGCGCGGCTAACAGCCGATCAGTCGACGACAGAAGCATCTTCCAACGAGTCGAGCCAGACTCGACGGTTGCAAGGTGATTTTTGGTCCGGCAACTGGTATCACACGCGTTGGTCAGCCGTAGCCGATCCAGCGGCGGAATTGCCCGACGGATTTGAGCAAACCACGGCCGTCGATGACGTGTCCCTGGAGGAATTGCGTTTTCCCGATCTTGGGGGCGAATTGCAGCCGGTTTGGTCGCCCGATGAGGCTGGTCGAATCACATTGATCGAAGTGTTTGGTAGCTGGTGCCCCAACTGCCATGATGAAGCCAGCTACTTGGGCGAGTTGCAGGAAAAGTATGGAGACGAACTCAACATTGTTGGTCTGGCGTTTGAGCTGACCGGCGAATTTGAACGTGATGCAGCGCAGGTCCGGCGCTACGTCGAGAGGTTTGAGATCCGCTATCCCGTTTTGGTTGCGGGTCTTTCGGATAAGGCACGCGCCACCGAGCAGTTTCCGGTGCTGGATCGCGTCCGCAGCTTTCCGACGACCTTGTTTGTGGATCGCACTGGAGACATTCGCGCCATCTACACTGGGTTCTCCGGCCCCGCCACCGGTCCCGCACATACTCGGCTCCGCTCCCAATTCGAAGCCCTCATCGACCGTCTGCTGGCGGAATGAACGTGGCTTGGCACGTTTCCCAGACTGGCAACCAACTTCAGGTCTTCAAGCGATGACGTCGTGAATGACGTTACCGAACTCCTTCTCGAGCCGCTTGCGGCCAGGTACAGCCAATTGCCTTGGGTTGAGTCCCAGTTGATGCAGCACCGTCGCGTGAATGTCGGTGACATAATGGCGATCTTCCACCGCGTGAAAGCCAAGCTCGTCCGTGGCGCCATGGGCCACGCCTCCTCGGATCCCGCCGCCAGCCATCCAGACGGTAAAGCCGAACGGATGATGGTCGCGCCCGTCACCGTGCTGCGATCCGGGCGTCCGTCCAAATTCAGTCGCCCAGACCACCAGCGTTTCGTCCAGCAGCCCACGGCGTTTGAGATCTTTCAGTAGCCCAGCTACGGGCTGATCGATTTGTCGGCACAAGCGGGCGTGGCCACGGGCCAGGCCTTTGTGATTGTCCCACTGACCTGCTCCGCCGTTGCTACCATGGTAGACCTGGACAAATCGAACACCGCGTTCCACCAAACGCCGCGCGGTCAACATCTGTAGACCAAATGACTTGGTGTCCTGGTGATCAAGGCCGTATAGGTTTTGCGTTTCTTGAGTTTCACGACTGACGTTCACGACCTCCGGTACCGCTGTTTGCATCCGATAAGCCAGTTCGTAAGATCGTACGCGAGCACGCAACGCTTCGTCGTCAGGAAACTGCAGGGCCGATTGAGCGTTCAGTTTGCGTAGTAGATCGAATTCACTGGCTTGCTCTTCATGAAAGATCCCATCCACGGGGCTGGCATAGGGCAGCGGCTCCCGTGATTCGATCGCTAGCGGAACGCCGTCAAATTGCGGTCCCAGGTAGTTCGCGCGATGGCACTCTCGACCGCCACAGCAGTCGGCGACAGGCTGTCCCATGACGATGAATTTCGGCAATTCGTCGTTTAATGAACCCAGGCCGTAGTTGGCCCAAGATCCGATCGAAGGAAAGAATCCATCGACTCGGTGGCGTCCAGTGTGGAACTGCAACTGCGCACCGTGGTTGCTGTCTTCGGTCCACATGGAGCGAATCACCGCTAGATCGTCGATGCAGTCCCCCGTGTGCGGCAGCCAGTCACTGACCTCCAATCCTGACGCGCCACGCTGCTTAAATCCAATTTGCATCGGATAGATATCGTGGCGGATGAAACCGTTGTTGGGATCGAAGGCCACGACACGTTCGTTCTCCAATAGTGGCGACTTTAGTACGTGTGCTAGAGGAGTTTCTTGAATCGTCTTTCCAGCGTACTTATTTAGCGCGGGCTTGGGATCGAATGTCTCCATGTGACTCGCGCCACCGATCATGAACAGCCAGATAACGCTCTTCGCCTTGGGGGCGATAGCTTCTACCGGTTGCTGGTCGGCGATAAGGTCGTCCCGCAGCATCGCGGTCAACGCTACGGAACCAAATCCCAAGCCTAAATCGGACAGAAACGCTCGACGCAAGGGGCGAGTTGCGGAGGGAAGCATGTGCTCATTCATGTCAACGCACCGTGACGAACTCGTTGTGATTGATCAGGGCGTGAATCAGACTCTCGCGGGCGCGCAGCGCTGCGTCTTTAGACGGCTGCGTTTGCCCTTGAGATTCGCTTTGGACACGTGTCAGTCTGTCCGGCTTTTGAAGCCGTCGCGTTTGCTCGATCAGGAAATCGAGGCAATAGTCCAGTTCTGTGGGGTTGCAAGGTCGCCCCATCAGGATCTCGAAAGCTGTCGAAATCAATTCTTGATCTCTTGGTTGGTCCTGAGCACGCGAATCCCACAAGTGCCGTGCCAAACGACGAGCGGTGTCATAGGCTAGCGGGCTGTTGGACAACGCCAGGGCTTGCTGCGGAATGATGCTCGTGGAACGACGATAGCACTCTGTCGGCGCGGCCGCGTCGAAGATCACCAGCATGGGCATCTGCTTTTCGTAGGCAGTGCGAAAATAGAGACTGCGGCGAGGATTCGTTTCACCCAGGGTAAAGTCGATGTCCGGGCCGCCATGCCGGGCGTCCAACGATCGGCCAACGGCCAACAGACTGTCGCGGACCACTTCCGCGTCCAATCGACGCACGTTGGCTCGCCAGAACAGGCGATTGTCTGGGTCAAGTTCGTTCGCCAGCGGAGGTCGGGGCCCCGCTGTCGTTGAAGACGAAAGTTGATAGGTGTGAGACGTTGTGATCAGACGATGCAGCCGTTTGAAACTCCAGTCGTGCTCCATCAAGTCGACGGCCAGCCAGTCCAAGAGATCTAAGTACTCCGGTTTGGGGGACCGCAACCCAAAATCGAAAACGTTTTCCACCAAGGGTTCGCCAAAGTGATTCATCCACACGTAGTTGACGGCAACTCGTGCGGTGAGCGGATGGCGGCGATCTGTGATCCAGCGCGCCAACGCCAGGCGGCGTCCCGTGCTGGACGCCGGATAGACTTTGACGACCGACGTGTACTTCGGTTTGTCAGCCGAATACGACTCTTCAGCTTCCTTCAGCGCTTTCTTTGCGTTTTCGACGTCCGTCTTCGCTTTCTTGACCGCGGCCTCGTCGGTTTTTTCAGCGTTGGCGAGCTTCTGTTGCTGTTGCTCAGCGTTCACCAACGCCAACTCGGCGGCAGCCACTTTAGCCGCATGTTCCGCCTGGGCGGCTGCCAATTTCAGCTGGCGATACTCGTTGCATTGGCTACGGTCTTCACCAGAAGCATAGCGAAAGCGATCGGCTTTCCAGCGGGCGTTCAGAGAGGCCAAGTTGCAACGCGCGTCGGCCAAGGCCTTGTCCGCCACCACATTTAACCAATTGAGCTCGGATGGATCTTTGTCTTTCTCTGTTTCTCGACCGAGTTTCTTAATGCGTTTCTCAAGCTGCTCGACCTTTCCCCTGGCCGCGCTCAGATCCTCGTCGGCAACGAAGGTGCGAAAATCGGGAATGCGAGCTAGTGTGTCCAGCGCAATTGGCTCGACCACTAAATCGAATCCCAAGATGGCTGGTACCTCGGGCATCAGGGGATGGTCCTTGTCGGGCATTTTTTCGTTGCCCGCTTGGTACACATAGGTGGGCTCATCCGGCTTGGCGTCATAGGCCCTTACCAGACCATCCAGCAGCGTGTTGCGCTCACCTGGTAGGCGTTCGGTTCGCACGTTGTGTGGCTCGAAGATCGCGCGAAACGCGTAGTATTCCTGATGGCTAATGGGATCATACTTGTGGTCGTGGCAGCGAGCGCAGTTCAAGGTCAAACCAAGAAACGCCTTGGCGGTATGCTCCACCGTGGCGTCCAGCCAAATATTGCGGTTGCTGTTGTGGAAGTTGCGAGCCAAAAACCCGGTGGCGCGCAGGACATCGAAGTCTTCGCTGGCAACTTCATCACCTGCGAGCATTTCCACAATCATCTGATCGTAGCCCTTGTCGGCATTCAGCGATTCGACGATCCAGTCACGCCAGCGCCAGATATGGCGTTGGCTGCCACGCACCGCATCCTTGTAGCCATCCCAGTCGCTGTAGCGCCAGACGTCCATCCAATGCCGGGCCCAACGTTGGCCGTGAGCTGGACTTTCGAGCAGTTGGTCAACGTGTCTCGCCCAGGCCACGTCGCTGGGATCTGCTGCAAAGGTGCGGAGCGCGCTCGGCGATGGAGGAAGTCCAATCAAATCGAAATAAAGTCGGCGCAAGCGAGTTCTGGGGTCCGCAATCTCATTTGGTGACAGCCCATGCTCGCTCAGCTTGCAAGATACAAATGCATCGATCGGGTTTCGTTCCCAGCCGCTCAATCGCGTTGTCGGTTGTCGTTGCCTGGGAGGTTGCCAAGCCCAGTGTTCATCCGGGCTCGGGGGAACCAATTCGTCTTCCGGAGAGGGCGCGCCGCTTTCAATCCAGAATTGCAATCGGCGAATTTGATCCTGGTTTAGTGGGCTGCCTTCACCCTCGGGAGGCATGCGTAGATCGACGTCTCGCGACGCCACGCGTTCGATCAACGTGCTGGCCGCCGGGTCTTTCAGCTGAATGATCTGGCCGGCCTCACCACCCTCGCGAATGAAGGCACCGTGGTCGAGCCGCAAGCCAGCTTCCTGTTTCAGCGCTCCATGACACGAAGAGCATTTTTCATGCAACAAGGGTTTGATATCGCGCTGGTAATCGACGTCTGCGGCCCAGCATGGAGACAGGGCAGCCACGCTGGCGAGCATCGTCGATCCGAGCATCCGGGTTAGTGATGCGACTGCGGTATTCATAAGGCGGGGATGGCAAGGCGGCGGGAGTGGACACTCACTTGGTCCGGCCTCGAAAGCAATTTTGCTTTTTGATATGGCCGGTTTTCGACGGCATGAGCAACCACCATCGTTGATGACGCAGGCCATATGTCCCTGCGACTCGCACTAGTATACCGCGCGGTTGACGGAGCTACCGACATTCCAAGTCAACTTTCCAGGACAAGTCCAGGTCCCAATCTGCGCAGATCGACCGCGACAATATCAAGCAAGTCGGTGACGAGCCCGCGCAACTTTGGAGGTTCGGAAGACGCCGTAGTGCTCGCTCGGCCAGACGATGGGCCGATGTTATGATGGAGGGGCCAGTTACAAGAGATCGGCGGAAAGGTAGTTGATGACGGGATCAGGGTGCCAGCGATGCGGAAGCGTGGAAGCCAGTTCAAGCGATGGCTTTTGCAAAGATTGTCGACCTGTCGATGCACCCACCCTGGCACCGACCCTCGCTCCACCGACGGAGGCTTCCTCGCCAGGCGCGCCAAGTGCGGCGAACCGCTTTACACCGGCTGCGATTTCGATGCCGGCTCAGTTTGGCGGATATGAGCTGCAAGAAGAAATCGCGCGGGGTGGGATGGGTGTTGTCTACAAAGCCCGCCATGTGCAGCTGAACCGTGTGTCGGCTCTGAAGATGATCCTCAGTGGTCGCTTTTCGTCGCGAGATGAATTGCAGCGGTTTCACATCGAAGCGGAGGCCGCTGCGGGGCTGGACCATCCAAACATCGTCCCAGTGTACGAGATCGGAGAGGTCGAAGGTCAAGCCTACTTTGCGATGAAGTTCGTCGAAGGAGGCTCCTTGGCAAATCACTTGCAACGCATCCGGCAGCAGCCGAAAGCGGCCGTCAAGTTGCTGGTCAAGGTTGCTCGAGCGGTCTACCACGCACATCAGCGCGGTGTGTTGCACCGCGATCTGAAACCAGGCAATATTCTGCTTGACAAAGATGATGAACCGCTCATTACCGATTTGGGATTGGCAGAACACACTGCCGGCGACAGCGATCTGACCAATACCGGCGCGGTTGTGGGAACGCCTGGCTACATGTCTCCGGAGCAAGCGACCGGTGGTTCGATCACGACTGCCGCGGACGTCTATGCGCTGGGCGCCATTCTCTATGAGTTGCTTGTTGGCGAACCTCCGTTTCGCAGCGATACGGCGATTGCGACGGTCATGCAAGTTATCAATGAGTCACCTACGCCTCCATCTGAAAAGCTGGCTGGCGTCGATCGAGACTTGGAGGCCATTTGTATGAAGTGCCTGGAGCGTCAACCAGAAGATCGCTACAGCACGGCGTTGGAATTGACCAATGACTTGGAAGCCTGGTTGGCCGGTGAACCGATCAGCGTCAAGTCACCGTCTATGGTGGCCAGAATGAGCCGCTGGTTTCGCAACAATCGAATGCTGGTTTATATCAGTACCACGATTCTCGCCGCCGTGTTCTTCATGTTGCCTTTCGCCATGGCCATGATCGACAACGGCAAAGGTAGTTTGGGTGAGGTCTATTCTCGATTTCCGTCGGATCAGACACCGTGGCTGTTTTCCATTGGCACGGCCCCAGACTGGGCTAAGATTACCGCCGTGCTGGCGCTGCTATTCGTGCTGTGGCCATCTATTGGTTTCATCACGGCGCTGGTAGTTCGCACGAAGACCATTTGGCACGCGCTTGGAATCGGAGTAGGTACCTGCACGATTCTCGTAGCCGTCTCGTACATTCTGCTCGCGTGGTTGCCGATTGCCGGCATCGCAACCGAACAATCTACCGGCAAAGTTCGGGTGTTGGCGGAAGCAGTTTGGCAACCGCCGAATGTGAATCCAGCTGAGGCTCGCGCAGAAGCGGACCAACTGTTTGTCGGATTAGAAGACATTCCCGAAAACGAACGAGCTGCCGTTGTAGCCGACCGAATCGCCGGAGATCAAATTGCGTCAGCGCCAATGGTTTTTCTGGTGGTGGCGATCATGGGTGGCGTGTTCTGTATTCCAATCGTGATCGGTACGGCCATCGCGCACGTGTTGCTCAAACGTGGCAACCGGCTGTGGGTTAGCTTCTTGCGCTATGCACTCGCCTGGTGGGCAACCATTGTAATGATCATCTTGGCCATGGGCATGCTGCTGCCGCAAATGAAACTGAACAGTAGGCCTTTTGGGAGCCAGTTGGGAACGGTGGCCATCGTGGCGTCGATCGCAGCCGCCATTTTCTTTTTGTCCATCCGCCGTTGGCGGAAACAGAATGCCAATCCGGTGGACACCAAAGTTGACACTGCTAACGTGGTCACCGAGATATTTACACCTACAGGTGATTAGCCGTTCGAATTTGTTTCTCTGCAGTTTGCATCGGCATTTGCGAAGAGTGGCCGCCAAGAACGCGAAAGGTCACGAAAAGCTGAGGCGCGACTCTTGCTCGCACTTCCTCTCGCCACGTTTGTAGCTTTGAATCTGGTGCATGTTGCTGGTTTCCAGAAGCCGGGAACGGGCCCCATGACTCGTTGAGTTTCTCAGCCACTTTCCTTAGAAGTGACGCTGTCCAATTGGGCACCGTCTCATAAGTGGTTAGCTGCAAGGCGCTACCCCGGATATTTCGGGCCAGTTGAACGAATTGCAGCGCAAGCACAGACGAACACGTGTGTTAAGACAATTGGCAAGAACGATAGGGCGCAGATCAGCCGCTACGCGCTAGCGTGCGGTTCCTTACACGTTTCGCTTTAGCCGCGTGCTATTGCACTGCGGCGAATGCAATATTCGGCGCTAGCCGCCGGTGCCCTGACGATACCCGCGCCGTGCTGCTTGCAAGCAGGGAGCGCAATCGTCGAACTCTAAATTTGCGAAATAGTACCTGGCAAAACGCCTGCCTGGCCGGAGCTAATCCTGCATGGTCACCGCAACTTGTTCGGCTGCATCGAGAGCCTGTTTAGCATGATCGATACCACCGCAGCTTTGAATCAGGCGCGCTGCTTCTATCACGTTAGACAGCTGAGGACTCGTGTTAGATAGTTTGCCGCGGCGCGCAGCGACTGTCCCTTTGGGCCGACCTACTTTCCCACGCGTTGCACCGCTAGCCTTGCCTTTGAGCAACGATTTCACGTTGTAGACAATCGCAGGTGAAACCTTGAGCGACTTGGCAATATCGGCGACCGCCGCCTTAGGATTTTCCGCCAAGTATTCTCGAACGGCTTGGCTCTTGCTTTTCTTCTTCTTTGCCACGTAAGTGATCTCCAAAATGGTTCTCTCAGTTGAAGTACAGAGTATAGCTCTACATCGACTGAAACTCTCTAGCTAAAGCTGCAGGTGATAGCTTCCCCAAAACTGCTAGATTGAATTTGCTTGGAGACAGGTCGCCGACTGTTAGATCCTCACATCGACAGTGTGCAGCGAGTTGAATGGCATCAATTACAACGACACAAGTGGAGCCGCGTTGTGGTGGTTCAACTAGGGAAACCTATTACCCCGTTCGTAGTGTGAGAGACGAGCAAACACTGCAGGACCTACTTGAATCTACGCAACAGTTGCACGACGAAGTGGTAGAATTACCGCGCCGCCTCCAACAGCTGGTCGCACGTTAGATACCAAGCCAAGGACGTACGACGACCATCGTTATTAGCGTGACAACGACAACGGAAATCAGGTTGAGCCAAACGCCCGCGCGGACCATCTGCGGCAACGTGATGGCGCCGGAACCGAAGACAATGGCGTTAGGCGGCGTGGCCACAGGCAGCATAAATGCGCAACTGGCAGCGAGCGTCGCGGGAAATATCAGCACGTAGGGGTGCAAGCCCACGCCGGGAGCCAATGCGGCCAGCACAGGAACCAGCGATGTTGTGGTGGCCACGTTAGACGTCAGTTCCGTTAGAAAAATGATGGCCGCGGTGACCAACAGAATGGTCAACACGGTTGGCAATTGTCCAAAATTCCCGGCGTAACTGCCCAAGAATTCCGCGACTCCGTTGGCTTTGACGGCAGCTGCCAAGCTCAGTCCACCACCGAACAACAGCAGGATGCCCCAAGGTACTTTGGCGGTGTTCTTCCAATCCATTGTGAACGCTCGTTCACGCCAATCGACCGGCAACATAAACAAGGCCAGCGCGGCCGTCATGGCGATGCCGGTGTCGCTCAGTCCTTGGAAGGGCTGATAGACGCTGCCTTGCCAAGTCCACTCCCACTGGGCCAGCAAAGGGCGGCTGAGCCAAGCCAAAATCGTCAGCACGAATACGACCAGTGTGTTCCATTCCCCACGATGGACGTGTCCCAGTTGTTTCAATTCGGACTCGATCATCTGCTGGCCACCGGCCAGTTGAATACCGCCAATGCGAAATAGCACTCGGGTTAGTAGCCAGTAGATGATGGGCAGCATCATGGCGGCCAGTGAGACTCCGACGGGCAGCCACCCGGCGAAACTGAAATCTTGCTGATATTCGCTGGCAATGCTGTCGCGCAGGAAACCAACTAAGAACGCGTTGGTGGGCGTGCCAATAATGGTCATGATGCCGCCTACCGAAGCGGCATAGGCAATGGCCAGCAGCAAACACGTGCCGAAACGTTCAACGCCCGGGTCCGACTTGTCAGCTCCTTCCTGCCCAGCGCTGGACGCTCCACGCAGCAAAGCAATGACACTCAATGCAATGGGTAACATCATGGCTGTGGTGGCCGTGTTGGACACAAACGCACTGAGCACCGCGGTGACCAACATGAATCCAAAGACCATGCGCGACGCCGTCGTACCGATAATCCGTAGGGTCAGCAATGCAATGCGCTTGCCCAACCCCCAGCGTTCCATGGACAAAGCAATCACGAAGCCGCCCAAATACAGGTAAATCAGGTGATTCGCATATGGTGCGGTGGCTTGCTTGATGTCGGCGGCGCCCAACAGCGGGAACAGCACAATGGGCAGCAGGGCGGTCAAGCTAATGTCGATTGCCTCCGTCAACCACCACACGGCCATTAACACCATGACAGCTAGAGTCGCTCTACCGGCCCACGAGAATTCTTGACGAATAGTCGACGGACTTTCGGCGGCGATTGGAGTTTCTGCAGTGGGCTCGCTAGGCTGGCTAGCTACCTCTTTGTCCAGTTCCGGCGCTGGAACTTCATAAGAAGTCGGCAACAACAGCAAACAGGCCAGGGCTAAAGGAGGGCCCATTCCGAAACCCAGCCATTGGACGATTTTTCGTTGGCGTGTATCTTCCGGCATGGTATTCCGTACCCTGTCGTTGTTTGCTAGCGGTCCGAGCAACACTCGCCGGTTGGTCAAACACTGAGACCGAGCGGCGAGTTGAATCATCAGCGGTGCGCATTTTGGCGCATGGTCACCTACTCTAAATGATTTTAGCGTTGGTTCCAGGCGACTCACGACAGCCGCAGGCCCTGGGCAGGTGGACATCCTGGTGTCGACCGGCCGCTGGCTGGGGTGACGATGACTGAAGATCTGGCAAGGAGCAAACTGGTGGAATTGGCCCTGCAATTCGAACAATTCAAGCAACTGATCCGCGATGGTGACTTGGAACAGGTAACGCGGGTCGCCTCCAGTCAGCCCGACTTGTTGCACATGCAAGATCTGGCGCCGGACCATTGGGAGGAACGTACAGCGCTGCATTGTGCGGCCCGCTACGCTCAGCTGGAGATCGTCAAGTGGTTGGTCAGCCAAGGTGTCGAAGTCTACTCGCATCCGTTCAACAGCTATCCAGCCGTCTTCATCGCCAATCAATTCCGCTTTTTTCCTGACCGTCCTAACGCGCAAGCAATCGTGGATTACTTCTTGCATGAAATCCCAGACAAGGCCGAGGGTACCATGGGCACTGGAGCAACCATCCATATTGCCGCCCGCTTGGGATTCACCGAAGTCGTTCAGCGTCACCTGGAGTTAGATCCATTGGCCGTCCACCAGCGCGGCTGGTTGGGAGACACGCCGCTGCATTGGGCCAGCCACAATGGACACGTCCGTATCGTGAAGATGTTGCTGGACGCTGGAGCCGATATTGAAGCCGATGAAATGAATTGTTACGGGGGCAAGCCGTTGCATTGGGCCAGCGAGCACGAGGAAGCGGTGGTGGAATTGCTGCTTGAACGCGGTGCCCAAGTCGATTCCCGGAACAACTATCGGCCCTCCGATTTCTTTGGCATGACACCCCTGTTGATGAACGCGACGCAACGAGATGATTGCGCGGCTGTAACTCGCCTGCTCTTGGAAGCGGGAGCGGATGCCAACATCACGCACCAAGGGCAAACGGCCGCCGAAATCGCTCGAGACCAGGGCAACCAGCAGATCTTGGACACACTGCTGGGGTTTGAACCGACGGATCAATCAGCGGTTGTTCGAGAGCCCTATTTGCCCGCACTGCCTCGACGACCAGCCGATGGCCACAAAGGTACATTTGGTAGCGTGCTAGTCGTTGCCGGCAGCGCAGGCATGTCCGGAGCGGCCAGTCTGACCGGACAAGCAGCCTTGCACAGTGGAGCGGGATTAGTGACGGTTGCCACACCGCGCTGTGCCGGCCCTATCGTGGCCGCCGCGCATCCGTCGTATATGACGCTGTCCCTGGATGAGGACTCCAGTGGTCGAGTCGTACCGGACGCCACTCGAGTCTTGGACCGATCATTGCAGTTTCAATCCGCGCTGGCCGTGGGACCGGGACTTGGGCAGAGCGCCGGTGTGTCCTCGGTCGTACGGCATCTTTTTGATCAAGCCGATTTACCGCTGGTGTTGGATGCCGACGGATTGAATGTGTTCGCCGGTGAGCCAAGCCAACTGGCGCGCCGCAGTTCGTCGGCGCCGCGAGTGCTGACACCGCATCCGGGGGAATTCGCGCGGCTCACGGGACTGGAGACGGCGCACATCGCGGAGCACCGCGAGCGACTGGCCAGCGAATTTGCCAGCAGCTACGACGTGGTACTGGTGTTGAAAGGGCAAGGTACCGTGGTAACCGATGGCTCGCGCGTCAGTGTCAACACCAGCGGAAGCACGGCGCTGTCCACGGGAGGATCGGGCGACGTGCTGACGGGCATTATTGCTGCTTTGATGGGCCAAGGTATGGATGCGTGGGAAGCGGCTCGGTGCGGAGTTCACTTGCATGGTCTAGCCGGAGAAGCTGCTTCTCAGATCTACGGTGATCGCTTTACCACTTCCACCGAGATCATTCAACAACTGTCCGAGGCACTGCGCCGCTATCCGGCGTAGTGCCGGGTTGAGCACCGGACGCATGTAGAACTGCGGGGAAGCGATGGCCTGACCGGTCACAGTATTCGCTTGGGCGGCAAAACTACATTGGCGGTTAGGATCCCTCCGACGAGTGCGACGGCCACAATGATCATACTGAAAGCGAAATCGATGCCCTCCATCGTCTCATGATTCAGGAAGGCGGTCAGGGTGCGGTACCCCAATGGACCGGGCACCAGCACGATGATGCCGGGGGTCCAGGGCACTAATGCGGGCCGGTTTCTCAGCCGAGCGTACAGGTTGCTGCCAACACCGACCACCAGCGCTCCGCAAAACGCGCCCACTTCGATGCCCCAGCGTTCGCCAGCAATCACGCTGGAGAGGAAGCCGGCGATGGAAACCGCCGTAATCACGGGCCACTGACGCCAACGCGCGCGAAACACGATCGCAAAGGTCATCGGCGCCAGCAAAATCATGACCCACTGCCATCCGGCGTCGACCGACCAAGCGTTTGGATCGGGCAAATTGCGCCAGTCACCGACCATGCGCCATCCTAGCGCGACACCAACGATCAAAGTCAGTAGCGACACGCATCCGCCCGCCAGTCTGGCGGCGCCGGCCGACAAATGCCCCATGGCGAGTTCGGTTACGGCGACCGTGATTTTTAA